>JBBQLO010000001.1:0-98509 GCA_038327915.1 Parcubacteria group bacterium
GTTCCAAGAAAAAATTGAAATCATGAACAACAAATACAAAAAATCACTCCGGTACAGGAGTGCGAATGAAGTGAGTAAAGAGTATGGTATACTGAAAGATTAACAGCTGGAGTTGCACTTCACCCCAGAATTTACATCGAAATCTAAAAAAGATGATATCATATAAAAATATTATGTCAAATTTTCGTTGATATATAAACATAAGTCGAAAATACTTTCAAAAATTTGACATTTAAACTATAATAATATATACTGTATTTACCTGAGTCATTCTCTTGGTTTCGGTTTGAGATTTTTCTCCAATTATAAGTCTATCCATTTAGTTTACTGAATTCAGACTTATTTGAAACTTACGAGACAAAAACACGGCCATTAAGGCTTGTTTGGTAACACCGTCTCATGTAAATAATAAAAATGTATTCACATACACATAGTTCTGCCCATGCTACAAATAGCGCCGGCCGAACATTTAGAAAACCTGATTTTAAGGGCAGTAACACACCATACAGGGGATCTCGACCAAATTTTGGTGTGCGATCTCCTGTACGTAGTCGCGGAGGAGGTGCAGGTAGAGGAAAATATATCGACCCATCACTTTTTATACAGAAAGCGGTTATCACTGAAAAAGTCGAACATTTTATACCCGAACATCGTTTCGCTGACTTTGCTATTGATGAAAGATTAAAGAAAAATATTCTTGCAAAAGGATATGAGCTTCCAACTCCTATTCAGGACAAATCTATTCCGCACGTACTGCGAGGTTCAGACGTTGTAGGTATTGCAAATACGGGTACAGGAAAGACTGCTGCATTTCTTATTCCCCTTATTCACAAAGTTTTGTCTCAATCAAAAGAAAACGTACTTATCATGGTGCCGACTCGTGAGCTTGCTCTTCAAATTGAAAGTGAACTTCAGGGATTCATCACTGGACTCCGACTGTACTCGGTTTCCGTTGTTGGCGGAGCCAGTATCGGTCCGCAGATACGAGCACTGCGATATCGAAATGAGTTTGTCATTGGTACTCCAGGACGCATAAAAGATTTAATCGAGCGTAGAGTGCTCGATCTTCAACATTTCAATACTGTTGTGCTCGACGAAGCAGATCGAATGCTTGATATGGGATTTATACAAGATATGCGACTTATCATGGCAAACATGCCGACACCTCGTCATACATTATTTTTCTCTGCTACCATGTCTCCAGAAATTAAAAATTTAATTAGTGAGTTTCTTCGAGAGCCCGTCACTATTTCAGTCAAGACACAGGACACAGCCAAGAATGTTGAACAGGATATTGTTCGTGTTGGACGAGGAGAGAATAAGTTTGATATTCTGCACGATATGTTGACTAAAAAAGAGTTTCAAAAGGTGCTTATTTTCGGTCGGACTAAACACGGCGTTGAAAAACTCACGCAGACTCTCGTGGACAAGGGTTTCAAAGCTGAGTCTATTCACGGTAATAAAAATCAGTCTGCTCGACAACGTTCCTTGGCTAAATTTAAAGACAACCACTCACAGATTCTTGTTGCAACAGACGTTGCTGCTCGCGGTCTTGATATCAACGATGTTTCGCACGTCATCAACTTTGATTTACCTGGAACTTATGAAGATTATGTTCACCGTATTGGCCGTACAGGTCGTGCAGGGAAAACAGGTAAAGCTCTGACTTTTATTGATTAGATTTTTTAAAAAAGATGAATAAAAGCGAGGTTTTGTATCTCGTGCTATAATCCGTGGATGAAAAAAAAGAACAAGAGAAACTTCCAGATATTGTTAGCATTTTTCGTACTTATTTTGAGTATCGTCGGAGGAGTAGTGTACATTCTAGGTCAGGTTCACAGGCCACCAGCACCGCACGTTTTTACCTATGTGCCAACTCCTTCGACCACTGTATCCCTTTCGCCACTTGTTATAGAGAAAAAATCTGAAGATGGTTTAAATAAATCCTACTCTCTCGATATGACATACCCTCAGTCGTCTTTTACGCGATATCCTGAAATGTTTGCTTTTGTCCAAAATGCCAAGAAAAATTTTCTTGATGATTTTTCCGCTATTTCAGATGCAGATGCAAAAGCAATGCAATTGAAAGATCGTCCATATAATTTTACGGTTTCCACTCGAATTGCCACTTCTACAAATACAGCGAGTTATATTATAGAAGTGTATACTTTTGAAGGTGGAGCTCACGGAGGAACTGCAGTGGGTACATTTACATACGATACATATCGTAAACTTGTTTCTTTGAGTAGACTTTTTTCAAAGCCGTATCTCACACAAGTTGCGTCTTTGGCCCGCCCATATTTCTATGCGACTCTTTCAGATAACCCTCATGACATGATTGATAGTGGAACTGCTGCGACGAGCACTAATTACTCCTCGTGGTACGTGACAGATTCAACCATTACTTTTATATTCGACCAATACCAAATTGGTCCGTATTCAATAGGAATTCAAGAATTTCCCTTACAAAAGTCACAAGTGTTTGAAATTCTATCGCCAGAGTTTAGGTAGAAAATTGTAACAATTGTGTTATGCTAGTTTCATGCAAAGTCTTATATCCCTTGTTACGAGTATTGGCTATATTGGTTTATTTATAATTATTTTTCTTGAATGTGGCTTTCCAGCGACTTTTTTCTTGCCGGGAGACAGTTTGCTTTTTGCGACTGGTTTTTTGGCATCTGGCGGACATTTGAGTATTGCCATTCTTATTCCAACTCTTTTTGTTGCAGGTGTGCTTGGGTATATATGTAATTATTGGATTAGTAAATTTTTTGGACCGAAGATTTTTAATAATACAAAATCTTTTTGGTTTAATCCGAAACGACTTGAAAAAGCACATGAGTTTTTTGAAAAGTACGGGGCCAAAACTATTCTCCTGGGTCGTTTTGTACCCGTCGTCCGAAGCTTTGCACCAGCCGTTGCTGGCGCGGCAGGAATGTCGTATAAAAAATTTATGATTTACAATGTTCTTGGTGGTATATTCTGGGCAGGGGGAATGACACTCATTGGATTCTTTCTCGGCAAGACATTTCCACAAGCACATTTGTATTTGACGCCCATTATTGTGGGAATCGTTTTTGTTTCAGTTTTACCATCTGTCGTTGACTATATTTCTAACAGAAAAAAACACCCAAGGATACCGGAATCTAACTAATCTATTAAACTATAAAGGCGGCATGAAAAAAGGTTTTATTACAGGAGGGTTTGTAATACTGGCGCTTGTGGTGTATGGACTTCACATATTTACCGATCCTCCAACACGAAATACCCGTGTGAGACATCAAAATGCCCAAGCCGTATCAGCACGAGTTGAGGATGGAATGTATGCAGTTTCTCGGGTGGTTGACGGCGACACTATTGCGGTGATTGTCAGTGGTGAAGAAGAAAAAGTGCGTCTTATCGGAATAAACACACCTGAGACTGTCGACCCGCGTCGCCCCGTGCAGTGTTTCGGTAAGGAAGCATCAAACTATATGAAAAGTTTACTGCTCGATGCCCATTTGGGAGGTTCTTCTGGGAGCGAGGTTCGGCTTGTTTCTGACCCCACTCAGGACAGTACCGACAAATACGGCAGATTGCTCAGGTACGTCTACCTTTCCGATGGCACAAATATAAACCTAAAAATGATACAAGATGGATATGCGTATGAGTATACATATGATCTGCCGTATAAATATCAAAAAGAATTTAAAAAAGCTCAAGCTGATGCAGAAATAAATCAAAAGGGACTGTGGGCTACAGATACGTGTGGAGGAAAGTTATAAAAGTCAGTATGTTATACTGCTCTCATGCATAATACGGAAATTATTTCAGTCAGTCAGTATCTCGACAAGATAAATACTGCTCTCAAGAGCGAGCGAGCGAGAATTCTCGGTGAGATCTGTAATTTACAAATGTATGAGGAGCGATCCTACATGTATTTTTCTGTTAAGGATAGCGGAGATCAGTCTACGGTTAAGTGTTTTATGTGGAAACGTGATTATCGTCTTTCTGGCATAGAACTTCGCGATGGACTTGAAGTTATAGTGTCCGCGTATCCGAGCGTATATAAGCCAAATGGCTCGCTTTCTCTGCAGGTGGAGACAGTAGAACTTGTTGGTGAAGGAGTGCTTCAGCTTGCATATGAAAAACTGAAAAATAAATTAGATGCGGAAGGATTGTTTGCTTCGGCACGTAAACGAGAACTACCCGAATATCCGCACAGGATAGGAATTATCACATCTAAAAGTGGTGCTGTTATCAATGATTTTTTATCAAATGTTGGCAAGTTTGGTTTTGAAATATTATTTGTAGATTCAAGGGTAGAAGGCGCCGACGCCACAAAAGATTTGCTTACAGCTCTCTCAACACTGAAGAAAAAAAATATAGATGTTCTTGTTATGATGCGCGGTGGGGGGTCACTCGAATCTTTTCTTGCTTTCAACAATGAGTTGCTTGTACGAGCAGTGGCTGAATTCCCTGTACCGGTACTCACCGGTATTGGACATGATAAAGACGTCTCACTCGTTGCTCTTGTGTCTGACCATAATGTTTCGACGCCGACGGCCGTGGCGAATCTGCTAAACTCTAGCTGGAACGGAGCCTTGTCTTCAGTTGGGCTTTTTGAGCACAAGATGTTTTCGAAATTTGAATCAGAGCTTCGCGATGCTTTTTTCCAGATCGAACATTCTCATGTCGTTATAGAGCGTCGTTTTGCTGGCTTTTTTGACATGTTCCGGAAGGCAGAGCAGACCCTGCAGGGTGCATTGGTCAGGATTGAGTCCTACACAGCGAGACTCATTGACACTGTCACGAGGCAGGGACAAGAGTTGGAGCGGGGATTTGGATCGATTGTACGTAGAGTAGAGGAAAACATTGTACATTCCGGGCGAATACTTGAGCTTTCAAGTCCAGAACGACAACTTGCTCGGGGGTATAGTATTGTCAAAGTTGGTGATAGAGTTGTGCGAAGTCGAAATGATGTGAAGAAGGGTGAGCAACTCGACATTATGGTTTCGGACGGTATAATAGAGAGTAAGGTGGTTTGAAAATTTAAAATAAGACTCATAAATTTACAAAATGATTAAAAAAGAAAATACGGAAAATTTAAATACAACTTTAAAAAAACTTGCCACGATAGTTTCTTGGTTTGAGTCACAGTCGGAACTGGATGTGGAGAAAGGTTTGGAATATGTCAAAGAGGGCGCACAGCTTATTAAATCTTCCCGTGAACGCTTGCAGGAAATCGAAAATGAGTTTAAGGAAATAAAGAAAGAAATTGGAAAAGGGGAGGAATTATAGATAAAAAAATTTTGAATGGTAATAAGAAAAAAAGAGCCTAGGCTCTTTTTTTATTTTTTTTCCTTAAATCGCAGATTATACAAAATATCTGTACCTCTCCATATGGAAGCCCCCTGAGTTCTTGTAGAATTTTAGTTTTACATCCAGTACAGTATTCTAATATTGTGCTGGATGCAATGAAAACAGGTGGAACCACGCCAGTATTTAAATAGATCATAAATGATCCTCCTCTTTTACAATACCACACAATACTCTTTTGCGCTATTTTCTTCGCAATTCATCAATTTTTGCAGCCATGATAAAGTCGTTTTCAGAGAGACCACCAAGGTTGTGAGTGGTTAGAGAGATTTTGACGTGTTTATACTCGATCACATGTATATCTGGGTGGTGACCTTCGTCTTCTGCCAGTTTTCCGACTTCGTTTGTAAAACTCATAGCTTCTTCAAAATTATGAAAATCAAATATTTTTTCGATGCTCGTATCTTCGATAAGCGACCAATTGTGAGTTTCAGATAATAATTTTTCACTCGCATCGTGTAAGAGAGGTTCGATTTTATTACCCTGTTCGTCTGTGTTTTTTTCACATGGTTCGCAATGTTTGGAAGCAAGTTTTTCCGAAGTTTTTTTTGGGTGAGTCTCATTTGGAGCGACGTATGAAAATTTGAGACCGTTGCGAACTGGTGCGTTGCGAATGAGCTCAATAATTTTATCTTCGTTGTCGCTTATTGTGTATAATTCTGTGTCCTCTGTATCGATTGTTTTACGTTCGAGCAATTCTTTTTTAATAAAAATATCCACTCCATTCCAGAAGTCACTCCCCACGAGAATAATAGGCATGCGTTCTATTTTGTGTGTTTGAACGAGAGTAAGTATCTCAAAAAATTCATCGAGGGTGCCGATACCACCTGGGAAAAATAAATAAGCTTCGGCTGAGAAAGACATGCATACTTTACGACTAAAGAAATAATACAAGTCGAGGTGGTCGGTCAAATATGGATTTGTTGCTTGGTGAGTGGGAATTTCAATGGTAAGTCCGAGTGACTCACCACCTGCTTCAAAGGCTCCACGATTTGCAGCTTCCATGATCCCCGGTCCACCACCCGTATAAACAGAATAGTGCAAATCTTTTACGATGCGAGAAGCAAGTGATCGAGCTTGTGTATAGTAGTGACTGTCTTCTGTAAAACGTGAACCACCGAAAAAAGTAACTGATTGGGGATACTTGCTGAGAAAATTAAATCCCTTGCTGAATTCTTTGGCAATAAGGGAGACACGAGCTTTGGCAGCTTCGTGAATTTCTTTTGTGGTAAGAGGAATAATTGGTAAATACTTTGCCGGTATGTTTAATATTTGCTTGTTTTCAGATGTATTTTCATGCTTTTCTTCATCTGTTTTTTTTTGGATATCGTCTTGATTTTTAGTGGATCTATTTTGCATGAGTGTATTGTACATGGTTGCGTGGTGTATATGCAATTATTTATAAGTGCAACTGTTTAATTTTTCTTTTATCTCTTTTTGTTCTATACTACATATATGAAAAAACTAAATACGAAAGAGTGGATTGCTGTCGTGATGGGCATTTGTGTCGTTGGTTTGTTTTTCACATTTGGTTCAAATCTCGTTTCTTTTTTTAATCACGGTACATTTACCACTCAAACCAAGATATTTCCACAGGCTCCTCAACTTGGCATTAAAGACGTTCTTGCGGGCACCAGTACCCCAGCTACACTCGGAAATTTGGTTACAGTCGACTATGTAGGTCGACTTTCTGACGGTACCATTTTTGACAGTTCAGTTGCTCGTAAAGAACCTGTGCAGTTTGTTCTTGGAGCAGGGAAAGTTATTGAAGGATTTGAAAAAGGGGTGACAGGTATGCGTCTCGGAGGTGTTCGTATACTCACTATTCCGCCTGAAATGGGGTATGGCTCGACGACGTACGGGCCGATTCCTGGAGGTTCAACACTCACATTTGAAGTACATTTGCTAAAAATTGAGAAATAAAAAAACAGTCGGACCCTGTGTTCCGACTTGGAGTGCAATCTATTTGCTTATGTGCAAATAACAATGGCGCATGCGCCATTCAAAATTTCGGGTTAGGTATCCGCCGTGGTTTAGCATTTTTTTATGAAATGCTTTGAGGAGGTAAAACAGGCTACCTCCAATCAAAAAAATCGCACTTAATGCAAAAAAAGTATTTGGCACTTTGGTTTTTCTCCTTTATTATTAAATCATACTTTGCTATAGTTCGCGATAATGAAAAAAAAATTTTCTTTTGATATTCACACTGAACTTCCACATGACTTGGGACGGACGGGGACAATCCACACTCCGCATGGAGATATTCAGACGCCAGCTTTTGTAACTGTGGGGACAAAAGGTACTGTGAAGGCAATGACACCTGAACAAGTGGCGGAGTGCGGTGCGCAGGTAGTCCTCACAAATACATATCATTTGTATCTTGAACCCGGAGATGCTGAAGTGGCAGAACTCGGAGGCTTGCATAAAATGATGAACTGGTCGGGACCGACGATGACAGACTCTGGAGGGTTCCAAGTTTTTTCACTTGGAGCTGCATATGGGAATAAAGGAATTGGCAAAATATCTCGAAAGTCGCAAACTGAAGAACTTCTTTTGCCTGAAATCGCCGAGGAAAGTGAACAGCCTAAAATGGCTCGTATTGATCCAAACGGTGTTACTTTTCGTTCTCACGTAGACGGCAGTGCGCATTACTTTACACCAGAAAAATCAATAGAGATTCAGCACAATCTAGGTGCGGATATTATCTTTGCTTTTGACGAGTGTACGTCTCCGTACGAGCCGTTGCATTATCAAAAAGAAGCACTAGAGAGGACTCATCGCTGGGCACAGCGTTCACTCGAATACCATAAGAAATTTTGTCCTGTACGAGGCAACAGTGGGGACAACTCTTCACACGCCACAGTCGAACCGCTACAAGCACTTTTTGGCATTATCCAAGGTGGGAGAGATGAAAGACTTCGGAAAGAGTCTGCAACGGTTTTGAGTGAAATGCATTGCGAAGGTATGGGTTTTGACGGTTTCGGTATCGGAGGATCGTTTGAAAAAGAAGATATGATGACGGCGGTGACATGGTGTAACGAGATATTACCAAAGGAAAAACCTCGTCATCTTCTTGGTATCGGCGAGCCTGTTGATTTGTTTGGGGCGGTGGAAAATGGTTGTGATTTGTTTGACTGTGTTGCTCCGACTCGTATCGCGCGCAATGGTGCGGTATATACGCGCGACGGAAAAATTAATCTCAACAATGCTAAATTTCGTAATGATTCAGAACCGATTGATGGAATGTGCGCATGTTATACATGTAAAAATTATACTCGTGCGTATATTGCCCACTTGTTTCGAGCAAAAGAAATGCTTGCTGCAACACTCGCATCTATTCATAACTTGCATTTTATTATTCATCTCGTTGATGGCATGAGAGAAACTATGAAAAGTGGCGATTTTGTAAATTATAAAAAGAATTTTTTGACACAATACGAAAAGTAATGGTGTGGTAAAAAAGTGTGGATAAGTAAGGAATGATAAATTGACAACTTTTTTTAGCGTTTGGTATCTTGAGTGAAGAAGGAGGTAGCCCAAGTGAAGAAAGCCATTTGGGAAGATACTTGCCCCGTTCTGGCGCGGACGGTCCGCGCAAATAACTTTGCCATCAGAACCTCGGTTTCCTCGTAGAGTTAATTCAGCTCCTCGAGCAAAACCCAGTTTGGGAGAAGGTTCATAAGAATCTCCCCCACCACAATGTTTTTGAAAACTATTTTCGATTTTTATGACGACCAATGCGGTCGTTTTTCTTATTATTTTTTTATAATTTTCTATTATCGATTTTTTTGTTTTTTATGATTTGAAAATGTAGTATAGTACTTTTATGCCATTTAAAATTCACCGAGAATTTGAGCCAGCAGGGGATCAACCAAAAGCAATTGAGGCTTTGGTCAAGGGAGTTAAAAAAGGTCTAAAACACCAGACTCTTTTTGGTGTAACGGGTTCAGGAAAAAGTGTAACGGCAGATACACAAATTTTTATACGGCAAAATGGAAAAGTCTTTTCTTCTACAATGAGTGAGTTTGCTGATCCCTTTTTAGAGGTGTATAAAAAAAATATAATTCTTCAAGATGATACAGAGATTCTCAATAATATTTTAGATTTAGAAACTTACAGTTTTAATCCAACTACAGGAATAAGTGAATGGAAAAGAATCTCTCAGATTACGAGGCATAGATCACCTTCAAAAATATGGGAAATCGAAGCAAGTTGTGGTCGTTCTGTACAAGTGACAGGTGATCATAATATGTATATTGTTAGAAATCAAAAATTAAATCTTGTAAAATCTGAATATATAAAAAAAGGCGATTTTATTCCTGTGCCTAGAAGTTTAGAACCCATTAAAGAAAAAATTTTAGAGATAAATATAACATCTGATCTGCTAAAGTCTGGAAGAAAATATTATTTTAAATTATGCGAGACAGTTTTTCCTAGTTTTAAAAAAATATTATCGTATCAAAAATATTATCATGCTACCGAGTGTGGTAAAGGAGTGTTGCTCAATGATAATGTATTTATAAGTGGTAAATATAATCCTATTACAGTATTTGCAAAAGGTGGCAAAGAAATACAGACTATACAGTGCATCTCAGATCGTTTCTTGAGATTTCTTGGTTATTATATTGCTGAGGGACATGCGACAGATCGATATATTGTACTTTCATCAGCCGATAAGGAAATTGTTGATGATATACGCGAAGAAGTAATTTCTCGTGGAATGTCTTTCGCTCACAGAAAAGATACGTATGATTATCAATTAAGTTCTGTTGCATGGAGAGATATATTGTATACGTGGTGCGGAGGAAATGCATACACTAAACATTTACCTCCTTTTTGGGTAAATCTTTCTAATATGCAACTCGCAGAACTTCTCAAGGCCTATTTTTCTGGTGATGGAGGTGTTGATACGGGAAGTATCTCTGCAACAACAGCAAGTAAAAAACTTGGTTCTGAACTTCTCTATGCTCTTTTGCGATTCGGTATTATTGCACGATTAAAACATCGCATGGTTAAAATTCCGAACATTGACAGAAGGAGCCATTCATGGAGAGTATATATATATGGCAAAGATCAAATTACTCTTTTCCAAAAATATATTGGCTTCAGTTTGGAAAGAAAAAACAAAAACTTATACACAGTACTTGCCCCTTCTGCAAATACCAATGTGGATATTGTACCAATCGATGGCACTTTATTAAAAAAAATGAGAACGACCCTGGGTCTATTTCAGACTGATATTGCCAAAGAATGCGGTATTGTTCGATCACACGTTTCATTATTAGAAGATGGGCATCGTAAACCATCTAGAATACTTTTGGCTAAATTGGTTAAATTTTTTGATAAAAGAATCCAACAGAATTCTCAAGATATTCAAATTCTTGATCAATGGAAAATGCTTCTTAATCTTTTTTGGACACCTATACAAAAAATAAAAAAGATAGATGGTGGAAAATATGTATATGATTTTGCGATAGAGAAAAATGAAACTTTTTTAGCTGGAGTGGGGGGAGTTTTTGTACACAATACATTTACGGCTGCAAATGTTATTCAAGAAATTCAAAAACCAACACTTGTTATTGCCCACAACAAAACACTTGCCGCGCAACTTGCGCAAGAGTACAAAGAATTTTTTCCGGAAAATGCTGTGCATTATTTTGTTTCCTACTATGACTACTACCAGCCGGAAGCTTACATGCCAGTGACGGATACGTATATAGAAAAAGAAGCAATGATCAATGAAGAAATTGATCGTCTGAGACATGCGTCTACTCAAGCCCTCCTTACTCGCAGAGATGTTATTATTGTTGCTTCTGTTTCCTGTATTTACGGCCTCGGTTCACCCGTTGAATATGAAAAAGTAAATTTAAAAATCGCAGAAGGTGAGGAAATTTCGCGTACAGAATTTATACACAAACTGATTGCTATACATTTTGAACGCACCACAGCAGATTTGGAACCGGGCATGTTTCGGGCTATCGGCAACATGTTAGAAATCATGCCTATCTCGGAGAAAGTAATATATCGTCTTGAAATTCTTGATGGTAGAATTAAACAGATTTTAAAAATTGATGCAATTACACGAGAAATTATCGAACCAGTTACAGTTTTCTTTTTGTTTCCAGCAAAACATTTTATTTCGACGAAAGAACAAAGTGAACAAGCGTTTAAGACTATTAAGGCAGAGCTTGATGAAAGGCTTATTGAGCTCGAAGGCGAAGGAAAGCTTCTTGAAGTAGAGCGCCTCAAGCGCCGCACAACATACGATCTCGCTCTTATTCGCGAGATGGGATATTGTACGGGCATTGAAAATTATTCAAGGCATTTTTCAGGTAAACTTCCTGGTGAAGCTCCAGATACACTACTTTCGTATTTTCCACATTCTGTTGATAGTACGGGCAAGATAATTCCTGAATTTCTGACCATTATTGACGAATCACATGTGACTGTGCCACAAATAGGTGGCATGTATGGTGGTGATGCTTCCCGCAAGCAGGCACTTGTAGAATATGGGTTTCGCTTGCCCTCGGCCAAAGACAACCGCCCACTTAAATTTGAAGAATTTGAAAAAAGAGTCGGCCAGACTATATACACTTCAGCCACTCCTGGAGACTATGAGAGAGAACATAGTGAGCAGGTGGTAGAGCAAGTCATTCGTCCCACAGGCCTTATTGACCCGGTTGTGGAAGTGAAACCTATTGTTGAAAATGGAAGTTATAAGGGTCAGATTTTTGATTTTATTACCGAAGCCCAAAAAGCTATTAAAGCCGGTGGGCGAGTCATAGCCACGACTTTGACTAAAAAGATGGCTGAAGACCTCTCTGAGTATTTGAAAGAAAAAGATATAAAGGCAGAATATTTGCATAGCGATATTAAAACTATTCAACGCATTGAAATATTGACTGAATTTCGTCGAGGAAAGTTTGATGTCATTGTCGGTGTCAATCTTTTGCGAGAAGGTCTCGACTTACCGGAAGTAACTCTTATTGGAATACTTGATGCAGATAAAGCTGGGTTCTTGCGTAGTGAAACTTCTCTCATCCAGATCATAGGACGTGCTGCCCGCAATGTCCTTGGACGGGTGATTTTGTATGCCGATGTGATGACTGGGGCCATGAAATATGCTATAGACGAAACTGCTCGAAGGCGAACGGTTCAAATGGAGTACAACACAAAGCATGGCATCACTCCAAAAACCATTATAAAGAAAATACAGGACATTACAGACCAGATGAAAAGCGAACATGATAAAACAGTTGGGGCGCTTATCGAAATGGATAAAAAAATGTTTGGTAAAGATCCCACGAAGTTGATTGAGCAAAAAGAAAAGCAAATGGAGTCGGCAGTAAAAGTACTTGATTTCGAGACAGCAGCAATATTACGAGATGAAGTGGCAGAATTGATCAAGATGAATACTCCGAAGAAAGAAAAGAAGGTGAAGAACCCAAGGAATGCAGGGGATGCTTTAGCATAACTATTTTTCATTTGCCAATTTTCTCTCATTCTGCTATTATCGTGGAATGTTAAAAATACGACTACAAAGAGTGGGACGCAAACATGAACCTGTTTTTCGGCTTGTTTTGACGGACTCAAAGAATTCAACTAAAAGTGGTAAATTTCATGAGATATTGGGAAATTATGATTCCCGTAAAGGTGAGGATGCAGTATTCAAAGGAGAGCGCATTACCTACTGGATTTCTCAGGGCGCTCGGCCTTCGGACACGGTACACAACCTTCTTGTATCAAGAAAGATAATCGAGGGTAAAAAAGTTAATGCATTACCAAAGAAGAAAGCTATTATCAAAGAAAAGGGTCCAGAGGAAGCTACAGTTGCAACTCCTCCTGTTTCAAAACCAGAAGTAAAAGCAGAGGAAAAAATAAGTGTAGAAGCAGAAGTAGTTGAAGAGACTCCAGCGGTCTAGTTTCTTTACATTATTGTTGTTGTCCTACTTTAGGTCTTGTTCTGCCATTGACTCTATTTCTTTTCCCTACTACAATTATATTGCACAGTTTTTCAGATTATTATTTTAACGATTGAATTCATGGAACAAGATTCACAATTTTTAGACTACGTTATCAAGGCGCTTGTAGAGTTTCCTGCCGATGTGAAAATTATTCGCACAGTAGATGAAATGGGTGTACTTATGACCCTTGATGTCAACCAAGCTGACATGGGTAAGATCATTGGTCGTGAGGGAAATACAGCTAAAGCCATTCGTGCATTACTTCGCGTTGTTGGGATGAAAAATAATGCTCGTGTAAATCTCAAAATCAACGAGCCGGTTGGAGGTATAAAAGATGTGCCAAAGCAGTCGGTGACTAAATCTCTTGACGATGCCATGGCTGATTTGAAGATATAGTATCCGAAATTCGTTAATCTTACACGTGATCTTGGGGAAATTATGAACTTCGTGTAGAAGGTGAGAATTTTTAAAATAAACTTCGAAAAAAGCTTTAACAAAAAGCTTTTTTCGTTTTATCGATAAAAAATTGAGATAAAAACTTGAATGTGGTATGTTGTTCGAGGAGGTCAATGTAATGATGATGACTTTAAATGAATGTTGTGCTGTAAAGTTGAGAAATCTTGGTTTAACTTTTGGCCAGCATCAGGACGGTCGCATTGTCATCGGTAGTACACGGTGGTTTTTCGGTATTCCCAGGTTTAGGCCAAAAATCATTGGTGAAGTATTGAAGCGGCCGGTATTCACCAAAAGCGGACACACAGGATTTTTTCAGTTTTCGGCAGGACCCAAGGGACCGATTTGGGATTTAGCAGAAGTTTTGGAAAAAGATTTTGGCATCGAAGTTGAAATCTGGATCGATCCATCTTTGCCCACCCGATAAAATCAGTAGACCGTTTGCATTTATGTGTAGGCGGTCTTTTGTATACAAAAATTATAATTTGTGTTACTTTGCACGTATGAATTTTCACATTATTACGCTTTTTCCACACTCATTTGACTCCTATCTTAGTGAGTCTATTTTGTCGCGAGCCATTGGGGATAAAAAGATAAAAGTAAATTTTTATAATCCGCGCGACTTTGCCGATAATTCGTATAAAAGGATTGATCAAAAACCGTACAGCGGAGGGCCGGGTATGGTTATTCAAGCCGAACCCGTTATCAAAGCTTTGTCAACAGCTTTGATAAAAATAAAACGTAATAAAAAAAATAAAATAAAAATAGTCTGGCTTTCTCCTGGAGGAAAACAATTTGATACTGAATATGCTAAAAAAGCTGTGACAAAATATATACATATTATTGTGGTCTGTGGAAGATATGAAGGGATCGACGCGCGAGTAAAAGCCGTGTTTAAAAAAGAATATAAAATAGAAGATGTTTCTGTTGGCCCATATATTCTAACAGGTGGAGAGTTACCTGCCATGATAATTATTGATTGTATTGCTCGGCAAGTAGAAGGCGTGCTTGGAAATTTTAATTCTCTCGAAGAGTCACGTACGGGACACGAATTAGCAACTTCTGCAGTGTACACACGTCCAGAAGTTTTTGAGTTTAAAGGTAAAAAATATCGCGTGCCAAAAATACTTTTGTCAGGTGATCACAAAAAAATAGAAGCATGGAAGTTAAAACAGAAATAGTTTTCTGGTGTATTAATTTTATTGGAGAAATGCCTTGTGACAAAGATTCAGGGGACGGAAGACACAACTGATTTTTTTAAACTTTGGATCACTTTCAGCCTCAAATCCGCAAGCTTTCAATACACTGCATTATGTGGACTATGATGGCTACATTGAGATACCCGAGTGAAAGATGTCGAATTGGCTAAAACCAAAGAATATATTATTGGCGATATGTATTTTGGTTTAGAATCTTCTGATTCTCTAGCAGAACTTTGCACTATTCAATATATTTTGACACCAGACCAATATGTAGAAAAAATAAAAAAATAACCGCAGAAGATGTATAGACTATTTCACAAGAGATATAGTTCATTCCGAGCTACGTATGGCTATTGTGAAAAATGTAAAACAACGAGAAGAATTGGAAAAAAACTTTAGCTTTTAAATTCTTGCAAAATGTTTTTGTGTGTAGTGATGCCAGACTCAACATCTATATCTTCATGCGTTTTGTCACAATTAACTAAAACGACCGACTTCCGTTCGAGCCAAAATGTATCAGTAAAACGTGGTTCACTCGTCAGGGTATTCGGTTTAAGCGTATTGCAAGGTTGCACCTCTTCACCAGATTATTTTGTTATTTTAGGAGATAGAAATGGCACGCACACCACTTATCGACTAGATATTTATTTATAATAAAGTTGCAGTTAAATTTTTCTTAAGACAGATATTGAATTTGTGATTATTGGGGTTGATGAGATGAAGGAGTTTAATTTTTTCAATAATTAATATTTTTTGATATACTATATTTATATTCATAAATTATTTTCAATGACTAAAATCAAAGTAGCAATCAATGGTGGAGGCAGAATAGGACGAGCATTTTTTCGTATTGCACACATGCGAGATGACATCGATGTTGTGGCTATCAATGACTTGGGTAATATAGACAACATCGCATACCTTTTAAAATATGACACGGCATATGGACAGAAATTTAATTCTGTTACTACTTCGACCGACAAAAAGAAAATAATTGTTGATGGAAAAGAAATTATTTTCCTTTCGGAAAAGGAACCGGCCAACTTGCCATGGAAAAATATGGGTATTGATGTGGTGGTAGAATCCACAGGATTTTTCACAAGCTTTGAAAAAGCTCGTGCACATGTCACTGCAGGGGCAAAAAAAGTAGTTATTACTGCACCAGCAAAAGATGGAGTGAATGGACAGGCAAGCGCTGCGGACGAAGGAACTGTACTTATGGGAATAAACGAAGACAAGCTCAAAACGTGTGCGGTTACTTCCAATGCATCATGTACTACTAATGCAGGCAGTCCATTGATTCAGATATTGAAAGAAACAATCGGTATAGAAAAAGCTATTCTCAATACTGTGCATGGTTACACTGCGAGTCAGTCTTTGGTAGATGGACCAAGCGCCAAGGATTTCAAAGAAGGTCGGGCTGCTGCGCAAAATATAGTGCCAACTTCTACTGGTGCCGCTATCGCTGTGACGAAAGTGATTACCGATCTCGTTGGAAAATTTGACGGAATTTCAATTCGCGTGCCAGTTATTGCTGGTTCTATAGTTGACGTGACATTTATTGCATCACGACCAACTACTAAAGAAGAAGTTAATCAGATCTTGAAAAAAGCAGCAGGAGAAGAACGTTGGGCAAAAGTTTTCTCTGTGACAGAAGATCCGATTGTTTCTTCAGATATCCTCGGCAGCAAATACGCATCCATTGCCGACCTCGGTCTCACTCGTGTGGTGGACGGCAACCTAGTAAAAGTAATGGCATGGTATGATAACGAAATGGGGTACACGCACTCACTGGTGGAGCATGTGGTAAAGACAGCTTCATTTATTTAAAAATATAAAATATGAAAATAATAAAAATTATAGCAATAATCGTAGTGGTAGTATTTTTGCTCATTATTCCAATTTTACGAGTCCATAATTCTCAGATTCGTTGTATTCAAGCACCATGCACAGATTATGAAAATACTTCTGTCCTTAAATTTGTAATGCATTATTTCCAACCAAATAATGAAATGTGGTTTAATTAAAATGAAAATCTACATTGCCTCCGATCATGCAGGGTTTGAAATGAAAAGGGAACTTATCTCCTACCTCTCACATGCAGGTCATGAGATTTTTGATTGTGGTCCAGAGAAATACGTTCATGATGACGATTATCCGGATTACATTTCTGTAGTTGCTCATTACGTTTCAAAAAATGCTTCAAATTCTATTTCCGATATTTCCGTTTGTGGAATTGTCATCGGTTGGTCTGGCCAAGGAGAGGCAATGGTTGCCAATCGCTTTCCTCATATTCGCGCAGCCGTATTCTATGGCGGGTCCAAGCATGTTATTACTCTTTCTCGCGAGCATAATGACTCAAACATTCTATCCCTTGGTGCGCATTTTATTACAACACTGGAAGCAAAAGAGGCAGTGGATCTGTGGTTGCATACTCAGTTTTCCAGAGAAGAAAGACATGTTCGCAGAATCGAAAAAATCGAAAAATTACATATTCGATAGTTTTTTATATATTTATTATTTATTTTTTACACTCATGACACATGTCTTACCTGCCATAATTCCTCATAACAAGACTCATTTTTTTGATGAGGTAAAAATAGTTGCTGATTTTGCTTCACTTATTCAAGTAGATATTTCTGACGGAATATTTACTCCGTTTAAGACGTGGCCGTACAATGACCGCGATCTAGAATTTTTTGAAGCATTGAAAAAGCAAGACCTTGGCTGGCCACACTGGGAGAATGTTGATATTGAATTACATCTTATGACAAAAAATCCAGAGGAAACTCTTTTGGAGTGGATTCACACAGGCATTACGAGTGTCGTTGCACATATTGAAGCAACAGAGACTTTTCAAACTGTTGTCGATATCTGTCGTACTCACGATGTGATGATTGGAGTAGCCTTCAAGCCGTCAACCGACATTTCTCGTATTGGAAGTGTTGCTCCCCACGTTGATTTTATTCAAGTTATGGGAAGTGATATGCTCGGCAAACATGGAGAGGAGCTCGACTTGCGAGTAGTAGAGAAAATTCAGACATTGCGTGCTCTGTATCCTCAGAGTATAATTGCAGTTGATATTGGTGTAACAGAAGAAACAGCCAGAGAGTTGGTACATGCTGGTGCAGATAAACTTGTTGTTGGTTCGGCGATACTTGAAGCGAGAAATCCGAGCGGAGTTTTTAGAAAATTACAATCGTTAGGTTAAGAATCCTCTCGAAATCGCAATTTTATTTGGACATTGCGCAGGAAGTTAGAAAACAACAGCGACCGAGTGAGTGGCACACGAGGAGCTGATCGTTTTCTTGACTGACGAGCAAAGCAAAATCGTACCAACGATTTATGCGGGTCCAAAGAAAGTTGTGATGAGGGAGGATTCTCATCAAAATTTCCATGCACAGTTCACTCACAGACGACAAAATAAAGTTTCTTGCAAACACTGCAAACAATATTCGTGTTTCTATTATCGAAATGCTTGTATCGGCTGGATCTGGACACTCTGCCGGACCACTTGGTATGGCAGACGTTTTTACAGCACTCTATTTTCATATTCTTAAGCACGATCCTAAAACTCCCGAATGGCCGGGGCGAGACCGTGTTGTACTTTCAAATGGTCATATTTGTCCTGTTCTATATGCCACTATGGCACATGCGGGGTATTTTCCAGTGAGTGAACTTTTGACTCTCCGTAAATTTGGTTCACGACTTCAAGGGCATCCACATCGCGAATTTTTACCTATGCTTGAAACATCTTCCGGACCACTTGGATCAGGACTTTCTCAAGCAACAGGTATGGCGATTGCAGACAGAATGGATCGAGGAAAAACATCTGGTAGATTTTTTTATTGTTTGACTGGTGACGGGGAATTAGACGAAGGACAAAACTGGGAAGCTATCATGCTTGCAGGCAAGGAGCGTCTCGGCAATCTTATCGCAATTGTGGACCGTAACAATATTCAAATAGATGGTTATACCGAGGATGTAATGCCCCTCGAGTCACTTTCCCACAAATTTGAAAGTTTTGGTTGGCATGTGGAAGAAATAGACGGGCACAATTTTGCTGAAATAATAGCAGCTATTGGCCGTGCTCAAGCGGTGTTTGACGGCCCATCGGTTATTATTGCCCGTACTATTCCCGGTAAAGGAGTATCTTTTATGGAACGTGACTACAAGTGGCATGGTTCTCCGCCGGGTACTGAAATGCCAGGGGAACCAGCAAAAGCAGAACAAGCAGCTATAGCTTTACGTGAATTGCGAACACTCGGAGGTCAGATAACAAGTGAACACGAATAAAATTCATTAGGCATATGGCTTAAATAATTAATTTTAATTTAAATTATCGTTTTCATTTTGTGAAGCGCAGTAAAGTGAAAAAACTGTTCCGAGTAGTATGCACACTATTCCTAATGCATAGAGTGTCGAAGCTACGGTATCCGTATATTGGAGCCAGCCAAGAGTGCTTAGTAAGTAATGCCAGTCGTGCGTGACACTGTCACCACCCAGAAGATCAAGTTGCATTTTTACAGCATCACCGGCGTAGACTGAAACATTAAGGAAATTTTGACCTACCCATAGGAGACAAAGAGAACTAGAAATTTTCTGTCGTGTGTAAAAGAAATAAAGAGCAATGAGTGCGGGTATTGTGATTTGGAATCCGCTTCCTGCAAGTATGTGTACAAATGTACCAAAAAAATAAAAAATAGTATGACCGGCCTCGTGAAAAATGAGATTGACTGAGTCTAGAGCATGCCATTCTGTGTAGGTGTGAGCATAGGACCAAAAGTATGTACAGACAAAAAAGACTGCTGTCATGCGAAGATATTTGTTCATGCATTTAGTATAAGATAGATCTCAATAAAAGTCTGATACTGAAGACATGTATATGCTGTGCTTTGTAAAAAAATATCTTCATGATACTTTAAATGTATGAAACTTATAACACTCAACATGATGGGTAGACGCACTAATAGCACTAATTTTCAAAAAAATATATCTGTTGTTGTCAAAGACAAAATGCAACATGGGTATAGGTATTCACTCTCTGAACGGATGGGTAAGAATTTTCATCCCGATTTTAGACCAGATCTTACTCCGAAAGAAATGCTCGGGCTCGGTTGCTTTGGAGGTAAATACATGACAGATTGTGCTAAAGAATTTCCTATGAATTGGTTTACGAAAGCTAAACTTTGTTCAAGTCGGCACGATCCATCTCTTAATTTTTTTGGAGTTAATGCTTCTCAGCCGCTTTCTGTGTGGAGAAATAAAGGTTGGATATATGAAAATGATCCACGAGGATGGTTTCAGTGGTATTGCAGATATTTCATGGGGCGCAGAATACCTGGCGAAGACGAAAAGCAGATAAGGCGGTGGAAAGCAATGCGAAGACATGTGTCACAAGTTGGTAAAAACTGCAGAGAGGGAGATTTATTTTGTAGACCCAGACAGAGGCAGGCACTACTTCATTAGGCATATGATAGTCGAAAAATATAATGCATAAAAAAATATTTATATTTCTTGTTATTTTCACCACGATTTTTAGCATAGGTGGCGCAGGTTATTGCGTTTACAGAAAATACACCACACACGTTGTCGAAAAAGTTGTGTATAAAACTCTGCAGGAAAAAGATTCGTATGTACGTTTTGACATGGAAGCATATGATCAAATTTCTCAAAATTATTGGGTCTCTCCAAAAAATTATAAAAATTATAATTTACCAGATTTGCCCGAGATGTTTCATCTCTCACTTCAAAAAGTAACTAATGTAAACCAGGCTCTCTCGACTTCTACACGAAGTGGTGTGGCAGAAATGCTTGCTCATGCTTTTTCTCTTGCTACAAGTACGGATGCTAAAAAACAAATAGCTCTCAAAACTGTCACTGTTGTTTTGTATAATCTCATACCAATACAACGAAATGGATTACTTTCTGATTTACAAGAAACAGCACTTCGACAAAATGTTAGCAATATTAATCCGACGACTGACTTGTACGGAGACCTCGGCCTTCAAAAAGGAGCGAGTGCAACGCAGGTGGCTCTGGCATACACACAAAAAAAAGCTCGGCTTGAAAAATCCTCAGCCATAATGACTCAAGTGGAAATTAAAACAGAAATTAAAAAAATATCATATGCGCAAAATGTTCTCACTAATCCCCAGAATAAAGATTTATACGACCAAGGTCATATAGAACCAACACTCGCTCGCCATATAGACGGCACAACACTTTATGTTGACATGCGGAAAATATCGCCATCAACTCTTATCGAATTTGCTCACAGTATTGACACTGCGAGTACGACACCAAAACTTTCAAGTATGATTATTGATGTACGAGGAAATGTTGGCGGGTCATTGGATTTTTTGCAAGGTTTTCTCGGGTTGTTTGTAGGAATAAATCAATATGCATTTGATTTATTTCACCAAGAGGACTATCAGGTGCAACGGACAACTCAGAATAATTTTCCAGAACTTGTACGATATGGCGAGATTGCTTTTTTGACTGACAAAATGACACAATCTACTGCAGAATTGACGACTGCAACATTCAAGAAATTTCACTTGGCTCGTGTTGTTGGTACAACAAGCCGAGGATGGGGAACTGTTGAAAACACATACCCCCTCATGTCGCCCATTGATAATGGAGTAAAATATTCTCTTTTGCTAGTCAATAGTATTACGTTGCGTGACGACAACGAACCCATTGAAACACGCGGTGTTAGTCCAGATGTGGATACACAGGATCCTCATTGGAAAAGCAAACTCGGTAATTTCTTTCATTCTACAAGCCTCATACAGGCCATACAAAAAGAAATATAATGTTGTATACTAGGTATATGAATTTTCTCATCATTATGCCGTATTACATAGTGTGGCATTATGGACAAGCTCTCTCGGATATACGTGGTATATGGAAAAATTTTCTTGTTTTCATATTTCATCTCTTTTCTATTCCGGTCCTTTTTTCCACACTTTTTTCTCCGTGGCAAAGAATTGTTAATGATCCGAATGCAGTCACGGCCGTGAGTAGTTTTGCCGATACTCTTATTGTTAATACAATTATGCGAGTCTTCGGAGCCTGTATTCGACTTGTGACCATCCTCATTGGCTTTATGTGTCTTGCAGCAATGTTTGTCACTGGAATTATAGTTTTCATGTTCTGGTTGGTACTCCCAGCGCTTCTGCTCATGGGGGTAGTGTGGGGGTTTGGTCATTTATTTTTGAATGTAGGTTAATTTATTTACGCATATCTGTATGAATTTTATCGAAATACAAAAAAATGCTCGTTCTCTCTACTACCCAGTATTTCTTTTGGAAGATACTTTTTCTCATACCCGTCGAAAAAATGTAAGATTTTGGGTGGGTATTTTGTCTCTCGTTTTATTTGTCGTCTCGGTAGCACTTTCTGGAGTTCGGTCTGTTTTCGGCGGTTACGGTTTGCTCGGAAATGAAGTGTTTTCGTCTACAGTTATTTTTTTCTGTATCTGGATATTTATTGGATTGTTAGAGGCATTTTATTATTCGTACTTTTATATTGAATATAGCGAAAATAGTAAAAAAAAATCTTTAGAGGAAGTGGTTTTTATTGATTTTGATGTTGCCTACGCTTTTTTTCATGTTTCATCAGACGATGTTACTGGTACATTCTTTACAAAAACTAGTGTAAAAAATAGTGGCGGAGAAATTGGTTTGGAGTTCCTCTTGCGAGCTGGAGTGTCACAGGTAGACTTCGATAGATTTATATCTACGCGCAGTGTTCTCCTAAGAGGAGATCAGGTTAATTGTGATCTCACTGAAGGTCGTGTCACTCTGACCAACTTTCTTCTCGCTTTATGCACATCTGACAAAGGTCTTGCGGATTTTCTTTTCACGTACGGTATTCAAGAAAAAGAGATTATTGGTATTGGGGAGTGGATTTCTGAGCGTCTTATGTCTACTCAGTCGAGAAATCACTGGTGGTCGAGGGATTCTCTCAGTCGTATTCCAGGTATCGGTCAAGATTGGTCTTACGGCCAAATATATACACTTAAAAAGTACGAACGGTATCTACCAGCTGTGACGAGTACACGATATGAAGTCCATTCGTCCTATGGAGTTGATGAACTTAAAGAAATAGAAGCAGTTCTTTCTCGGAGTCGGGAGGCCAACGTCATATTGGTAGGTAATGACGAGGGAGGTAAACTTTCTCTTGTTGCACATTTACGCAATATGATTGGAGAAGGTGTAGTCCTCTCAGCACTTCGACACAAGCGTGTCATTGTTCTTGACTCGGACACACTTGTCTCCCATAATAGTTCCAAAGAACTTTTTGAAGCCGAATTTGCGAAGGTAATGAATGAATCGATTATGGCGGGCAATATTATTCTGGTCATTGAAAATTTTCCTTCACTCATCGCTTCTGCATCGCTTCTTGGTTCGGATGTGCCAACGCTTCTCGAATCATATCTCCATTCACCGAGTCTCCAAATTATTGCTCTTTCAGATATGGAACGTTTTCATGAAGTACTCGAAAAAAATACCGCACTGATGCAGTACTTTGAGTACACACTTGTTAAGGATGTAAATAATACAAATAATATAAAAGTGTTGGAGAATGAATCGGCTCAGTTTGAGTCCATACTTATTTTTACATATCCCGCTCTCGAAGCTATTGTTGAGTCTGCAGAAAGGTATTTTCCGAACGCTGTCATGCCTGACAAGGCTATTGATCTTCTTCTAGAAATTGTTCCCAAGCTAAAAGCAGAGGGAAGAGATTTTGTTTTCAAATCCGACATTAATACACTTGTTCAAACCAAAACTGGTATTCCAGTAGGGGAAATACATGTGGAGGAAAGAGAAAAGCTACTTCATCTTGAAGATTTGTTGCGTAAACGTATTGTTGGTCAAGAAGAAGCCATTGTCTCTGTTTCAAATGCTGTCAGGCGAGCGCGGTCTGGCGTTGTCAGTGCCGATCGTCCAATGTCTTCGTTTCTTTTTCTTGGTCCGACAGGAGTGGGAAAGACTGAAGTGACAAAAGCACTGTGCGAAGTATTTTTTGGAGGCGACAATCATATTATGCGTCTCGATATGTCGGAATATTCGGCACACGATGCTACATCTAAACTCATTGGATCTTTCGAAAGCCGACAAGCAGGGATACTTTCCTCACTTCTTCGTGAACACCCGTACGGAGTTTTGCTTTTGGATGAATTTGAAAAAGCAAATAAAGAAGTTATGAATTTATTTTTACAAATTCTTGATGAAGGATTTTTCGCAGATCAGACAGGTAAACGAGTCAATGCTCGCAATCTAATTATTATTGCAACATCGAATGCTGGGAGTGATCTTATTTGGCAAGCTGTTAAAGCGGGAGAAGATTTGTCAGGAAGTAAAGACAAAATACTAAATAGTATTATTAACTCTGGAATGTTTAAACCAGAACTCCTCAATCGCTTCGACGGAGTCATTTTATTCCACCCACTTACAAGTGAACACGTGAGAGCTATTGCTAAAATTAAATTAGGTATTTTGCACGAACGCCTTGCTGGCAAAGGTTTGAATCTAGTTATAGACGATGCGCTAATTGATTTTGTCGCTAGTCATGGTACAGATCCAACTTTCGGTGCCAGGCCAATAAATCGTGCAATTTCTGACACTGTTGAGCAGTTGGTGGCTAAAAAAATTATCGACGGCTCTATCTCTCCTGGTTCAAAAATAGTTTTGAATACCACGGAATTAGAACAAAATGGAATAAAAATAGGGCTGTAATGTATTATAAATGTGGTCGTCTTATATCTCGGTTGTGTTACACGACACAGGTAACTACGGAGCGTGTTTATAACACAATCTACACATTATCAGCTTAATTTCTATGTATTGTTTTTGTTTTTAGCCGACAATTACTGCTCACTTATTAAGTATATATTAAATTATCATATGAATAAAAAAATTATTTCTCTTGGTTCTGTTCTTATGTGTGTGTTTCTTTTTGGTGCACAAGGTGCGTCTGCACTGAGCCTCAACCTCGATGCACAGTCTACTGCAGGTGCGAACACAAGTTCAAACGGTGACGCGATGCACGCCACGGTCACTGCTGACATGGGTGTACACGCAACAACTAGTCCAGCTCGTATTGCAAAAAACAAAGCTCGGGCTGAGCGGGAAATTGACCAACGCGTTACCGCATTAACAAAACTCGAGACTCGAATTGCTGCTATGAAAAGATTGTCTTCTGATCAGAAAACAAGTCTGACTGCGACATTAAGTGCTCAAGTTTCGGCAATGAGTGACTTGAAATCAAAAATCGATGCAGATACGGATACAACTGTGCTCAAAACTGACATTCAGTCAATCACTAAAGCCTACCGTATTTTTGCACTCGTGTTACCTCTCGAGCGAATAGTTGAGTCAGCAGACACACTTGCTACACGATCAGATACAATGACGACCCTTTCAGCAAAACTCCAGGTTCGCATTGATGCTGCTCATACAGCAGGTAAAGATACGACTGTGGTCGCGGGATTGATTTCAGATATGAATACAAATTCAGCTGACGCAAAAGTGCAAGCCAATGCCGCTGTTGCACTCATAGTCAATCTCAAGCCAGATAATGGAGACAAAAGTATTGCGAAATCAAACACCCAAGCTATTTTTTCCGCTCGAGCTAAAATAAAAGTAGGGGAAATGGATATACGAACTGCGAGACGAGATGCTTCAAAAATCACTTCCGCTCTCAGAGCAATGCACCTCAATGCAAGTATGAATGCAGGTGTCACAGCTTCTTCAACCACAACGGTTCGTTAATCAACTAAATAGTGTAGGTCGTTTCTCTTTAGAGAGATACAAAAACAAACTGCGCATAATACGCAGCTTGTTTTAATAACATAATTTGTTACTATTTTAGTATGTTAAACTATCTTATTGCAATGACTGATCTAAAAAATACTGGCTTGGTATTTTCTCAGCATGAAATTATAGAAATAGGTCTTGTTGTTTTTGAATCAGCAACGGGCAAAATACACGATACATTGGATATAAAAGTGTAACCTACTCATGTTGAAAATTCTATGTCCGAAGCTTTAGAAGTCAATGGTTACAACGAAGAGAGATGGTTGGATGCTGTCGACTTACACACAGCAATAGAAATGTACGCATCAAAAACCAAAGACTGTGTATTTTGTGCTTATAACGTTGCGTTTGATTGGGGATTTATTTCTGAAGCATTTGTAAAAACGGGAATAGTGAACCATATGAATACAGAAGAAAATCATGATCGTCTCGACCTTCTCACTATGGCGTGGATGGCGAGTCTCAAAAATAGTGAAAAGAGAAAATTCAATTTTCAGCGTGCATGCGCGGTTTTTGGTGTTCCAATTGAGCCTGATCCCCATACAGCACTAAATGGAGCGATGACTGCGTATGCTCTGTATAAAAAGATAAACAGTATAAAGTAGTGGCATGAATAATATATTTACTCACGTACGTGACTGGTATGGACGCTTTGAGAGGCCCATTTCCTCGCTCTCACTTGTTGGAGGTTTCGTTTTTGATGCATTTACTTTGCGTCGAGTGGATCAGTTTTTGGAAAACTTTTTTGTGCTGGTTCACATTGTTGTTGTCGCTATATGTATTGTGTGGATTAATCGTCTTGATAATATTGTACACAGCGATGTGCAAGGCGAAGTTGAAAATGAAAAAAAACCAAGAACCATGCATTTTTGGCTCGTGAATATTTTGCAATTTTTCTTTGGAGGACTGCTGTCAGTTTATCTCGTCTTTTATTTCCGAAGTGCTGACTTTTTTGTCTCTTGGCCTTTTATTTTTGTCCTCGCTCTCACATTTTGGGCCAATGAGTCTTTGAAACGACATTTTACTCGCCTTATCTTTCAAGTTTCTCTTTTTTTTATATCTCTGTTTTCATTTGCTATTTTTGTTTTACCAGTCTTGCTTCACTCTATAGGTCCGAGAATTTTTGTTCTTTCAGGACTTGTCAGCATTATCGTTATCGCTATTTTTCTTGTTATTCTCCATTATGCGAGTCGGGAAAAATTTCGTCACAGTAGCAAATTAATTTTTATTTCTATTATAAGTATTTTTTCTATTTTCAATATATTATATTTTGCCCATCTCATACCACCTATTCCGCTTTCTCTTCAGAAAGGAGGCGTGTATCATTTTGTCGAGAAAAATCTAATAGGAAATTATATAGTAACGACCGAAGCAGCTAATTGGAAAGGTCGAGTTATTTTATTTTTTAATTTTTTTCCTTCTGTTCATGTGAGTAGTGTGAGTGGTGGTAGCTTGTATGCATACAGTGCTATTTTTTCTCCGACAGATTTGAATACGACTATCATCCACGAGTGGCAACAGTACACAGAGTCCACTCGCACGTGGAAGACACGTAGTCGGGTGGCTCTTCCTGTCGTTGGGGGTCGAGAGAAAGGGTTCCGCACCTATTCTACGTTGTTTTTTAGTCCTTCTAATCTCACAGCAGGTAAATGGCGAGTAAATGTTGAAACGACCGACGGACAGGTTATTGGCAGTTTACGTTTTACACTTGTTCCAAGTAAGGTGGATGTCTCGTTACAAAAAGAAGTTAGATCCTAAAATATTGAGTATTGGGGGGTAAGACCTTATTTTTGTATAAAATTATTTTGAGTTTTTATAGATTGAAAAACAGTAAAATTTCCCAAATGCTGCCATTTCAGTTATAGTACCAACCTATGAATAAGAAAGTTTTATTTGCAGTTGTTTTTACCGTATTTGTAGATTTGCTTGGGTTTGGAATCCTTTTGCCAGTTATACCACAACTTTTGGCAAACCCTGCTTCACCTTTTTATCTCCTACCACACGGGGTAAGTCTTAAAATGGGCTATATCATACTTGGTTTTTTGACTGCAATTTTTCCTTTTATGCAGTTTCTTGCTACGCCGATACTCGGTGAACTTTCTGATCGTTTTGGGCGTAAACCCGTCCTTGCTTTTTCTCTTTTTGGTACAAGTCTTTCGTATGTTATTTTTGCAATGGGTGTCCTGACTCGAAACTTGCCACTACTTTTTATTGCACGTGCATTTGACGGACTCACGGGTGGCAATATCGCCGTCGCTCAGGCTGCTATTGCTGACGTATCTACCCCAGAAAATCGTGCTAAAAATTTTGGTCTTATAGGAGCTGCTTTTGGTGTCGGATTTATTCTAGGTCCATACTTGGGTGGTAAACTTTCTGATCCAACATTTGTTTCTTGGTTTAATGCATCTACACCTTTTTGGTTTGCAGCGGGTCTTGCATTTGTAAACACACTGTCAGTTATTTTCCTCCTGCCGGAGACACTCAAAGAAAAAAGTAAAACTCTTGCGCTTCACCTTGGCAAGTCTTTTCAAAATATTCGCAAAGCTTTTAGTCTTCCAAATATTCGTGCCGTGTTCAGTACCGTGTTTCTTTTTCAGGGTGGTTTTACATTTTTCACTACATTTTTTAGTGTCTTCCTTATTACGAAGTTTGCCTTTAATCAGGGCGATATAGGTAATTATTTTGCATATGTTGGATTGTGGATCGCTTTCTCTCAGGCAGTTATTACTCGCCAAGTGACGAAGCGTTTTAATGAACAGGCTATCCTCCGTGTTTCTCTTATTGGTACGGGTATTTTTGTTCTTGCTCAGTTTATACCATCGGCATCGTGGGGACTCTTGCTCGTGGTACCATTTTTTGCAATGTTCAATGGACTGTCTCAAGCCAATCTTACATCATTAGCCAGCCGCTCAGCTGGATCAGAAATGCAGGGAGAGATTCTTGGTATCAATGCTTCGGTTATGGCTCTCGCTCAGTCTATACCACCAATTCTTTCGGGGTTTCTAGCCGCGTCTATTGGTGCGAGAGTTCCTATATTTGTTTCTGGGATCGTTATAATTCTTGCGGGCATCGTCTTTATATTTGCTTATAGTAAGACTTCCTCTGTAATTTTGCCTTACACAACATCTCACAAAAATAAATATATGAAAAAATTACTCATTGTTGCTGGCGTTCTTATCATTGTGTTGATTGGAGAAGTGACGTATTTCACTAAAATACGCACTCCTGCAAGTATATTCAACAGCGTAAACATTAGTGTCACACATCCACTACCGGTGACCGAAAACGCAGGCGTATCTTCGACCACTACTGCTCATGCTGGGACAACTGGACAAGTAACGCCTTTGACACCGCCCGCAATACTTACGTACACCCCTATGATAATAACTCAAGCCAATAATAACAGTATTGTGCATGTGAAAGTAGGATCACGTTTTACTCTTCAGCTCGGAGACATGCGGTGGAATATTTCTTTGAGCGATCCTGGCATCGTCAATCGCGTACCTAATTTCGCTATGATTCGTGGTGCTCAGGGAATTTATTCAGCAGACAAACAAGGGGTGACTACACTCTCTGCCGAAGGACGTCCCACTTGTAATCCTGGGGAAATGTGTGCCCAGTACATCATTATATTTTCGATAACCATTGTAGTTGAATAAAAGTTATTCTTTCTATATTTTTTAGTTTTTTTTACTGTATAATGAAATATTAGCCGGCGATTACTGTAATAATCTCGATACACCTCATGGATGACAACACAGAGTTACGTGATGAAGTGTTAGCAGAACTTGTCCAAAAAGGTGACAAGGAGAAGTTTGGTGTATTGATGCATCGTTACGGGGAAAAGCTTTTTCGGTACGGTCGTCGGTTTCTGTCTGAAAGGGAGTCTATCGAGGACATTGTCCAAGACGTTTTTATGAACACATATAAAAATATCCAAAGCTTCGATACATCACAAAAATTTTCTTCTTGGATATATCGCATTGCTCATAATGCTTTTGTGAATGAACTCAAACGCAGTTCAAGAAATCCACTGACTTTTTTTGATTTTGATTTTGACACACTTATATCTTACTCCGGCAGAGATCTTCATGAGGCAGATGGAGCCGTACACGACATTGAACAGAAAGAAATGAAAACAATGGTGGATCGAGGACTTGAAAAACTGTCGCCAAAATACAAAGAAATAATCATTCTTCATTATGTCGAAGATCTGAGCTACAAAGAAATATCAGATGTTTTGGCAATTCCTGTCGGTACCGTTGGTATTCGCCTCAAGCGTGCCAAGGACTCCCTACGCAAGACATATGAAAAACTCGATCTCACATTCACTGTATGACTCAAGAAAAATTTATAACAAAAGAAGAAAAAATTCAGGAGACGGTTCTCGAAAAGATTCGATGTAATGAGATAACCATGCGTCCGAAATTTTATCATTTCATGAAAGTCGTGGTATTTATTCTTGTAACTTTTTTAATTTTAGTTATTTCCGTATTTATTTTTAGTTTTATTCTTTTCAGTATTCGTGCTTCAAGTCAGTTGTTTTTACTCGGATTTGGACTGCGTGGTATCGTTGTGTTTTTTGTGCTTTTTCCGTGGTTTCTTTGTATTTTGGATATTGTATTGATTTGTGTTCTTGAACTTCTACTCCGACATTTTCGATTTGGTTATAGACGCTCTGCAATCTACCTTCTTGGGGGTATTCTCGTGGTCATGATTTCCCTGGGTTTTCTTTTGGAGCGTGTCCGTTTTCATGAAGGATTACTTGATATTTCTGAGCATCATCGTCTTCTTTTTCCCCTTGGTGAAATGTATGCACATACGCGTGCCCTGCCTGCTCACGAGCAAGGACTCTGTCGGTGCGTTATAACGGCTATTTCGGTGGATTCCCTTATACTCAGAGATGATGATTCTTCCTACGGGACCACTACTGAATTTGTTGTGGCGCTGCCACTTTCATTTGTTACAGACACATTTGTGGTAGGTGATCGGGTTTTTGTAGCAGGTACAGTGATTGACGGAAAAGCTCAAGCATTTGGGATTCAAAAAATGAAATAAAAACTCTTTTGTGGGTGTATGAATATGCATAGCAACTGTAATCATAGCTGTGTACAAGGAATACACATATAATACATATGAAAAAAATCATCAGAAAGTCACTTAAGGGGTCACTACGAAGATATGGTAAAATTAAAAATACACTGTGGGCGAGTGCTCGAGCGGGTTTTGTTACATCCATGATGCTTGTTGGTACTAGTACTGCCTTTGCCCAGCCTTACACTCTATATCGAGGGGGTATGACTTCATCCCCCCAGTCTGTCTTTGACCAAGCGGACCAAGCGGATTATATTCCTTTTGTTTCCTCAACTGATGCCAAAGTAGACTCAAAGATGCACACAATGCACCGCTTTAATTCTCGTTCTCGAGCTAGGGGACTGGCTAAGGGTCTCGGTGTGTCAGAAAGTGACATGAGTCGGGCACTCAGTGCAGGTAAACCAGTCAAACAGATGTTAATAGAAAAAGGAATTATGCCGTCGGAATTGAAATAAAACTAATTTACTTTAAAATTTAATTCTTGACTAATGGTATGGAACTAAAAGCAAAAAAAAATATAGGTATTATTGTTGGATCAATCGTTGTTGTCATGATCTCAGTGGCGGTATACATTTTAGTTAAATCTTCAAAAAAAATGGAAGTAGTGGTATTGGATCATATAGATACAACACAGACACAGGCAGGTGTGACAATTAATGCGACAAGTAGTGTTGCAACTACAGAACGTGTCAACTCACACGGATCAATGATGGGAAGTGGGGGTGGTATGATGGCACCTACTTATAAAAACGGCACATATACTGCAGTGGGTTCGTACAATTCTCCCGGAGGTTTAGAAAAAATAAAAGTATCACTCACTCTTCAAAATGACACTGTCGTGGAGGCGATCACTGTTGGTGAAGCGTCTTCTCCAACGTCAAAAGAATATCAGGCACAGTTTATATCAGGTTTCAGGCCGAGTGTTGTTGGTAAAAATATAACAGCCATTTCTCTTGATGTTGTATCCGGATCTTCACTGACATCTCAAGGCTTTAACGATGCTGTACTAAAAATTAAGACACAAGCGAAAGGTTAGAACCGGACTATGCGGTTACCAACTTTTTCATTTGAAGCCATTGGTACGCAGTGGGCAATATACATCGGAGATGAGGATGGAGAAGTTTCTTCCGATTTAAGTTTAGAATTGTCTGAAAAAATTCAAAAGAGGATCGCTGTATTTGATCTGCACTACTCGCGTTTCAGATCAGATTCTCTCGTGTCTGAAATGTCTCGAGTTGCTGGAGTGTATACGTTGCCAGCTGATGCAGAAGCATTGTTTGACGTGTATAAGAAAACATACGACGTGACTGGGGGTCTTGTCACTCCACTCATCGGTCAGGCTCTCGTTGATCTTGGATACGATGCACAATACTCCCTTGTGCCAAAGACGGTTATCGGAAAAGTACCCCAATGGAAAGACGTTCTACACTATGATTACCCACTTCTCACTGTGAAGACTCCCGTACTTCTTGATTTTGGGGCTGCGGGTAAGGGCTATTTGATTGACATTATAGGGAAGATACTCAAAGATAGCCTGAGAAACAGTAAAGTATTTTCTTTTACCGTCGATGCTGGTGGAGATATTTTGCACGCAAAATGCGAAAAGCATATTACTTCCCCTAGGCAGCGCCTAGGGGTGATGAAAATAGAAAAAAAACTACGAGTTGGACTCGAGAATCCCGAAGACACCACTCAAATAATTGGTGTGGCAGAAGTTTGCAATGAAAGTATTTGTGGCTCTGCGGGCAATCGTCGCACGTGGCAAAAGTTGGGAAACAAAGGAGAAATAAAAAAACTTACACACATTATTCACCCCGAAACGCATTCATCTCCGAAAGGAATATCTGCCATTTGGACTATTGCTTCGACCGCGTGTGTTGCCGACATGCTCGCCACTGCACTTTCTTTTGTTTCTCCTGAAATACTCAGACCACATTTTTTATTCGAATACCTCATTCTGAACACCGACTACAGTATCAATAAATCAGAGGGTTTTGTGGTTGAATTATTTACAGTATAATGTGATGAGTAATAAAATCTTTTTTGTGAAAAGAAATATTTTTTAATAATAAATTTTTATGGAAAAAATCGATAATTTTTTAAATGACATCACTATGTATAGAGTAATGCTTTACGGTCTTTGCATTTTAGCCGTTATTGCGATTATCTTTGGATTTTTGGGGGTTATTTCCTATTCTGGGTTTTCACTTTTTTTAAGTCTTGTCGTTATTATTTTTGCTTGTTTTACAACAAATCTAATTTTTGCAAAAATATTTCGAGCGCCAACAAACGTTGAGTCGTCGTGGATTACTGGTTTTATTTTATTTTTTATACTTTCACCGATCACTATTTCTTCTATCTTTCCCTTTCTTTCTCTTTCCACTTTTTCAAAAATTTTGATATTCATTTTAGTTGGTACGATAGCAATGGCTTCTAAGTATATTCTCGCCATTGGCAAAAAACATATTTTTAATGCAGTTGCTATATCACTTTTTGTGATTGGTTTATTTGGTTTAGGCATAGGTATATGGTGGATAGCGAGTCCGGCGATGCTTGGACCAGTCGCTTTTTTGGGTTTTTTTATTTTACGCAAAACTCGTCGCTTCTCGCTCTTTTTTGCTTTTTTGGTACCGGCATATATTGCTATTTTAGTTTTTGCATTTTTAAATCACGTAGTATTGTCTAGTCTTTTTCTTCAAGTTTTTACTTCGTGGCCGATTATTTTCTTCGGCACCATTATGCTGACAGAACCACTCACCACTCCTCCATATCTTCGAATGCAGGTTATATACGGAATTTTGGTCGGAGTTCTTTTTGGCTCACAATTTTCTTTTGGACCAGTTTACTCCACTCCAGAATTTGCTTTGATTGTTGGAAATATTTTTGCTTATATAGTCAGTCCAAAACAAAAATTGATGTTAGAGCTTACAGAGAAAAAGAAAATTGCTTCAAATATTTTTGAATTTATTTTTACGTCCCCTCAAGTTGCTCTTCGAAAATTTTATTTTAAACCAGGACAATATTTAGAATGGACACTTGCACACAGTCACCCAGACACTCGTGGTAACAGGCGTTATTTCACTATTGCTTCTTCGCCGACCGAAGACACTATTCGCCTCGGCATACGTACTGACCCGCTTGAGTCTAGTTCATTTAAGAAAAAATTAGTGTCGATGAAAAAGGGTGATCTGATAGTAGCATCTCAACTTGCAGGAGAGTTTACTATGCCGATAGATCATCACATCTCGATGGTTTGGATTGCAGGAGGTATTGGGGTAACACCTTTTCGTAGTATGCTTATGTATTTATTGGACAAAAATGCAGAACAGAAAGAGAATAATATAAAGAAAAATAAAAACCAAGAAGAAATACATAACATCACTCTTTTTTATTCCAACAAAACTTTTATAGATATTGCATATGCAGACATTCTTGATCGTGCCGAGAGGGAACTAGGAGTGAAAGTTGTGGTAACACTTACCGACATGGCTTCATTGCCCCCAGACTGGCAGGGCGAAACAGGATTTGTTGATCGAAGAATGATTGCGCGCCACGTCGTCGACCCTACCGTCTGCATGTACTATATTTCCGGTCCACACAACATGGTCACTGCATATGAAACTGTACTTGCAGCCATGAATGTACGTTCTTCGCACATAAAGTCTGACTTCTTTCCTGGATTTGCATAAAAGCTTTGTTTCTAGATCCATTTTTGATTTTTGGATAGCAATTGACAAAATACATTTTACTGTTGTAAAATACAGTGGAAAGCTGAAAACAAGCTAAAGTTTTTAAAAGGAGAAAATATGATCTGTATTAATTTTCGGAGTCACCAAATTACTATTAACGTAGAGGACCTTGATTGTGGGAGTAGACCAGGCAATAGTTCTTCTTTGGTTGTGTCTAAAGAAGGTCAGGGTCACACCTGCAAATTTGTAGGCATGAACAATACCTACAGTAGTGGAAATTTCGAACTCGAAGGTCAAGCTCTATTTTATCTCATGCAAGCGATTGTGAATGTATAGTTTGATTGGAAGGACGGGCTAAATCCCTCAGCCCTAGGCAACGCCTAGGGCTGAGGGACGGATTAATCAAGCGGCGTCACTAAGACTCCGAGAAATCGGGGTCGTCTTATATATACAAAATATTTCATGCTACAATTGTCACATGACTCAAGCCGAAGCACTCGACATATTGAAAATGGGTAAGAATGTTTTTCTTACTGGGCCAGCTGGTAGTGGAAAGACGTTTGTCTTGAATTCCTATGTTGAGTATCTCAAATCAAACGCGGTGGATGTCGCAGTAACTGCTTCGACGGGTATTGCAGCGACACACCTGGGAGGTATGACCATACACTCGTGGTCTGGTCTTGGTATACGGAGTACGCTGACGGACTACGATATCGAAGACATGATGAGTAAACAATATTTGTACAAACGCTTTGAGCGGACAAAAGTACTCATTATCGACGAAGTTTCTATGCTTCATCACTTTCGTCTCGACTTAATCGAGTGGATTTGTAGGCAGTTTAAACACAACGACTCGCCTTTTGGTGGTATGCAAATTATACTTTCCGGAGATTTCTTTCAGCTACCGCCGGTGACGCGGGGTGACGTTTTAGAATCTGAATTTGCTTACAAGGCAGACTCGTGGGCACGCTCTGATTTCACCATCTGTCATCTTTCGGAACAACATCGACAGAAAGACGACGTATATCTCGAAATTCTTAACCAGATTCGTCAAAATAATGTGAGTAAAAAAACTCTAGCTCTTTTACAGAGCAGAATAAATCAGGATCCTGAATCCGGAGCAGAACCGACTAAACTTTTTACACATAATGTAGATGTCGATGTCATCAATCACCGCCATCTCGATCTGATAGAAGGGGATATTAAAAAGTTTATTATGACTTCTCGGGGTTCTCCGGGACTTGTTGAGAGTCTTAAAAAAAGTTGTCTTTCTCCGGAAACACTTGTGTTGAAATTGGGCGCACGGGTAATGTTTACTAAAAATAGCCAGCAGAATCAATATGGCGAAGATTACCAGCACAGCTACGTTAACGGCACACTAGGTGTGGTCAGTGATTTTAATTCATTTGGCGACCCCGTTATTCGCACTATTCAAGGAAATACGTTCAGCGTTTCGCCTGCAAGTTGGAAAATAGAAGAGGAGGGAAAAATAAAAGCAGAGATTTCACAGTTACCGCTACGTCTTGCGTGGGCCATTACGGTACATAAAAGTCAGGGCATGTCTCTCGATGCTATGGAGGTTGATTTGTCAAAGTCTTTTGTACGGGGGATGGGCTATGTTGCGCTTTCTCGGGTGCGATCCCTCGGTGGGATGAAACTTCTTGGTTATAATGCAATGGCTTTGCAAGTAGATACCGAAGTTCTTGCACAAGACGCACTTATGCGCGACATGTCCGAGGACACTGGAAGTGATTTGAAAGAAATGACTCGCGGGGAAATAACGGCGGTGCAAAATGAGTTTATGAAAAAAATTGAACCGGACGAAAAAAAGAAAATAAAAATAAAAGAAGGGAAAATAAAAAAAGAGCAAAATAAATCGACGCATGACATCACGGCTGATTTGCTGGCAGAGAAAATGTCAATCGGAGAAATGGCTGAGACTCGAAAAATGACACAAGAAACGATAATTTCGCATATCGAAAAACTAATTGAATTAAAAACAAATCCAGACTTTGCATATTTACGAGATGAATTAGGGCGTGGAGAATTTAAAGATATGTTAGAAGCCTTTGCCAAAGCTAAGACAAAGACTCTCGCTCCTGTTTATAATATTTTAGACAAAAATAAAAAAAATCCAAGTTACCTCAAACTTCGACTGGCACGGCTTTTTTTGGAGAAATAATGTTGTCAGTAATAATGCATACATCGGGCGTATGATGGAATGTGGGGATTACTGTCTGGATTACAAATTATAAATAAAATATAATAATGTAATTATAATTAGTTTTAATAATATGACTAAGAAAATACATGTTCGACTGCGCTGTCCTCCATTATTATTTTCATTAGTTATAATATTTGTTTGTTCTATTTTTTTCAGTCTTCCTTTTGGTATTTTTAGTAAAGTGGCATATGCCACTTTTTTTCCGCCCTTTCCCCCACCTCCTCCCGGTAATCTTGATCTCAGTATAGATTCTCAGGGTAATATTCCATCAGTTTCTATATCTTGTACGGTAGGCCATGACTATACACTGGCACTCGTTCACGAAGAAGATGGTGTTGTTTCGTACAGTCCCGGTGTTAAGCAAAGAATATATTGTCTCACAGGCGTGATAACATTTGATGGTTTCAATCTTAATGAGCAATTAAAACTGTATGTAGATATACATTACCCTGTATATTATTACATTCGTTCACCACTCGAGTATGTTATAAAAGATACAACAGGATTGGGTTCGGGGATTGGGTGCAACCAAAACAGTTGCCCACTTATAAATGAAACGGGAGATTTTAATAGTTATAACTATTCTTCATATCTCCCATCGTCAAGTTATTGGCCGACTGTTGCTGCCGGACCGACTTTTGTTACTTATAATTATGTGACGTGGTTTAATCGTACAAATGGAAATGGGGTCGCAAATGTATACCCACCCTCAGGAAATTCGAGTGTTCTTTTCTTGCCTGGGATTGAAGCAAGTCGTTTATATGTGGCAGCCCAGCCGAGTGCGGGAATTCCAGAAAGAAGACTGTGGGAGCCAAGTAATGACCAAGACGTAGAGCATCTATATCTCGATTCAAATGGCAAACAGCCCGTGTCTGCATTTCCCGTTTTCAACAACATTTACACTCGTGATGTTATTAATAGTGCATACGGAACGATAGGTATTTATGGATCTTTCCTTTCTCAGCTAGAAAAAATGAAATCGACCGACCATTCTATCGCCGACTATGCCGCAGTGCCTTATGACTGGCGCCTGTCGCTTGACGATATTTTGAACGGGGGCGTTAAGAGTGGCGAAGGAAGTAATGTCCAAATTTCATTTATCTCAACAACTTTTGATCCGTACATTATTTCTGAATTACGTCGTCTGGTTCTCGGCTCAAAGTCAGGAAATGTAACTATCGTGGCACATTCAAATGGTGGGCTGGTAGCAAAAGCTTTGCTCAAAAGACTTTCGGACACGCACGACCCACTTTTAGAGAAAATAGATAAGCTTATATTGGTTGCGGTACCTCAACTTGGAACGCCGGAAGCAATCGCCGCAACTTTGCATGGTAAAGAACAGGGTATTCCGCCCGCTTTCCCTGTAATTCTCAATGAAAATACCGCAAGAGGTTTTGCTCAAAATAGTCCGATGGCATACAACTTATTGCCGGATAACAATTACATTACTTATGTAGATACACCTGTGGTAACATTTGATTCTACTCTACCTGACTGGAGTGCAAAATATGGTAGTACGATTCATTCCACCGGAGGTCTGCATACGTTTCTCACTGATACATATGGAAGAGTGGAGGCAACAAGTGTTGATGTCAGTAAACCAGATACACTTAACGCTTCGCTTCTGACTGCATCAGAAGACATGCATGCATCTCTCGATGCGTGGCCAATTCCTGAAAGTATTGATGTGACAGAAATAGCAGGTTGGGGAGTGCCTTCGACCATGAGTGGAATTGTATATACAAAGAAAAAACAATGCGCCGAGGTTGTGTGTGCAAACCTGCTAGCGCCAACTGTTGAGCCTAATCCAACGTGGACTATAGATGGTGATGGAACGGTAGTCACTGCGAGTGCTCTGTGGGCAAATGGCAGTACGACCATGAAGAGATATTGGGTGGATATGAAGGGATATAACAATGATCATAAACTTCAAACATTAGGAGGATTAAATAATTTTGATCATAAAAATATTCTGCAAATTTATGAATTAAATAATTTTATTTCAGATATTGTTTTAGGCTCTCCACATCCTCTCACCAGTTATACTTATTTGTCTATCGAAGCTCCTGCAAGTAGAGAAAATCGTTTAATGTATTCTCTCCACTCGCCCCTCACTCTCAACCTTTACGACACTAAAGGTCGTCACACAGGTATTTCCACTACCACTGGCCGGATCGAAGAACAAATTCCTGACACCTACTACACCCAGTTTGGAGATGTCAAATATATTTTTAGTGACGACGCCACGACAAGTGAGGTAGTAATGAACGGCTATGCCACAGGGACTTTTACATTTAACATCAATCAATTGCAGGGTGATACACTCATTGCGAGCACCACATTCAAAGATATTCCGACAAGTACGACCACTCAAGTGACTTTAAATATTGGAGGCTCAGTGAGTACACTCTCTCCTATGAGCATAGATAAAAATGGTGACGGCATTATTGACACAGTGCTCGCTCCCAAACTCAATGGTGTGGTCACTCTCGACACTACTCCGCCAGTGACTACCGCCACGACAACAGGAACGAGAGGTAAAAACGGCTGGTATACGAGCGATGTATCAGTTCAACTTGGCGCAACCGATACTGAAAGTGGAGTTGCGACCACATGGTATTCAATAAACGGAAAGACGTGGCTTGCGTACAGTACGAGTAGTCCAATTATTGTAAATATAGAGGGAACTACCACTGTTTCATATTATTCTACCGACATTGCTGGCAATAGCGAAGCGACAAATACGCGTGTCATTAAAATAGACAAGACTACTCCCGAGGCTCTAATAACTTTTGACCCTGTCTCCCAGCAGTTAACTGTTTTAGGTACAGATGCAATTTCCAGCACAACAGTTTTCACTACTGCAACCTCATCACTCATTACCGACACGGCAGGGCACACTCTCCAGATTTTCTTTACTCAATTACAAAAAAAAGTAAAATCACATATTATTAATCTTGTCGTTACCAAACTCAGCTACGATGGGGTTGCAACTACTACATCCAGTGTGATGAAGTACAAATGGATGACAGATGCAATAAATCATTTTAGACTTTTTACCCTCCACGCCGTTGCTTCAGGCACTGAAATGGAATCGCACTATCGGCCAAAAAAAGATGTGACAGTTATCATGACTAAACCCAGTGATTTTGATGACGGTACTACTGATGACGATGTTGATTTACGACCGATAAAGACAAAAATAAATGGTATGGTTGTGCCGGGACTAAAAACAAATAAAGGAAATATTATGATTAATTATTAATTAATATAAATAAATGAGTAAAAAAATAGTTTTAGGTATTGGATCTATCTGTATATTTTATTGGGTTATTTTATTTTTACTAAATTCATCATTGTTCTCTGCGGGTAGACAGTGCTACATGAATTATGTGGGAATGTGTGGAAATATTTCCGACTTGATTAGCCATACAGCTTCATTTGTGAGACCTTTTTTTATAATCTTTATCCTCTCTCTTATCACATATAGAATGCGAGAAGAAATTTTTCAAGCGTGGATTAAGTTTGCTTATGTATGGGTACCGCTTACTTTATTTCTAGTTTTTATTGTTCCAGAATATGATTCTTCTCTTCTTCCTATTGTAACTAAAGGTCCTATTTCATTTTTCTTTTCTTTTCTTTTTCTCATTATTTCTCTCATCATCATTATTTCTAAATCACATTCTTTAAAAAAACATTAATTTTTGCGTGTGCGAATTCCAAAAATAAGTAGCTTGTAAACTGAAAAATTAAATTTCTGTTACACTAATCAGATGTCTTTTTTTACATTTGATATTATTCGTATTGCCCGCCGTCGTATTCGTCGACGTTCTTCTTCACGACACTCAGTTTCAAAAACATCTGTTGCTCATTACGCACTGTACAAAGAAGCTGCTCGAATTTTAGTCCATAAAAAAATATTGAAGTTTAATAGCATGTATCATTTTAAAGTGGGTAGGGTAGCTATCCGAAACACGCGGTCGCGATGGGGTAGTTGTTCCTCGAAAGGTAACCTCAATTTCAACTATAAAATAGCACTTTTGCCAGAGCAAATGGCTGACTACATTGTTATCCATGAATTGTGTCATTTGGGCGAGTTTAATCATTCAGAGAATTTTTGGAATCTTGTTTTGCATGCTATGCCAGAATACAAAGTAGTGCGGGATGAGTTGAAAAAGAAAGGTATGAGTTTTTTTTAAACATTCTGTTTTTGTATATATTTTGCCTATGTTTTAATATGCAAGGATCTTCTATATTTTTTGACAGGATACTAATATATGCCAGCCTGGAGTAGGAGGCTGTCATGCAAATTGTTCAAAAGTATTTCGCAGGTCCTTCGGATTATAAAGATGGTCTTGTATCAGCGATAAAACGTGCACACAATTCCATATCCCCATTTTGGAGTGATAGGGGTCCCCTCTGTCGAGTAATTTTAACAAGTGATCCAATTGAATCATTTCTTAAGAGGGTCACTGTTTCTTCTCCATGGGATAGTATCATTATGTCTCTCCCCCAAACGGGTGTTTTAGAAAAGAATGTGCAAGAATATTTTTTCGCTTGTTTTGCAACGTTTCTCATGGTTCAAAATCCTGCATTAGAAAGAGTTATTGATGAAGAAGGGGTGGATCTTGTGCTCGCGTGGGTTGTTGAAGGGGGATTAAGAAAAACAACTATTCTAGTCCCTAATTCTGAAGTTTTTGTTGCGAGTTTTGGTCGCTACACAATCAACAAAAAAACTCTACCGAAACCCATTTTAGATTTTATGGAGTGTGTCACCATACGAGTCATGCTCGGAGAATAAATTTGAAATGAGGAAGGGCAGAGAGCCGGCACAGAGTGTGTCTGTACAGTGTCCGGCTTTTTTTATTTTATCTGTTATACTATGTGTATTACAAAATAACAAAAAAATGTATGTCAAAAGGAGACGGGCACCGAAAAGAAAAAAAGAAACCAAAGAAAAAGAAATAGTGAGTAACACTATGTGTAATCTACAAGTGACGGGGATTAGCAAATGATAAGCAATTTAAATATAAAAGTAACATGAAATCCTTTACAAAAAAGGTGAGAGAGGCTGTTGCTAAAATTCCGGCGGGCAAAGTGTTAAGTTACGGTGAGGTGGCTCGACTGGCAGGCAGTCCACAAGCAGCTCGAGCTGTCGGAGCTGTTATGCGCAATAATTTTGATCCTGCTATTCCATGCCACCGAGTAGTCCTTTCTTCTGGTGTGGTGGGAGAGTATAACCGTAATGGTTCAAATAAAAAAATGGAAATTTTAAAAAAAGAAGGTGTGAAGTTTATGCGAGATAATAGAGTGCAGATGAAATGAAATACTGGCTTTTCAAAAGTGATGCGGAGTGTTATTCAATGGAGGATTTTGTGTTAGAAAGTAAACAGACAAAAAGCAAAGTACCATGGGTGGGTGTGCGCAACTATCAAGCTCGTAATTTTATGAGAGAGATGGGTATCGGAGACGGCATTCTTTTTTATCAATCGGGAAAAATACCGGCGGTGATCGGTGTGGCCACTGTTTCGGGAAAAGTTCATGCAGACATGTCAGCACAAGACCCGAAAGACGAGCATTTTGACCCGAAAGCGTCACTAGAAAATCCTATCTGGCAATGTGTTGATATTTCATTTGCTAGAAAATTTAAAAACCAAGTAACTTTGGCAGACATTAAATTTCGCGCAGACCTCTGTGAAATGCTCGTAGCCCAACGCGGAGGTCGACTTTCCATTCAGCCCGTATCAAAAAAGCATTTTAAACGAGTGGTGGAAGTTGGGGGAAAATAATGTGGATAACTTCCTTGCAATATTTGCATTTGACAAGTGATAGGCTCTTCATATATACTACATCTTAATTCACACGATTGAGTCCTGGCCTGGGGAAATGGAAAATAAGAAGGGGAAATAGGGGAATGTTTTAATATATAAGTTAAAAGAAAAATAAGTCTTTGAAGGAAGGGCTTATCTTCGTTTTTGCGTTTTTTATTAACAAAGGAAATTCCAAAATCCTAACTATATTTTTCTATGCAACACACACACGAAGAAAAAGTAACTAACAAGTCAACAGCTCGTCCTCAGAAATTTTTCGGACGATGGAAAGCCCCACTTATAACTACACCAAATTTTGTTGAGCCTCAGCTCAATTCTTTTGCATGGCTTATAGAAAAAGGGTTAAAAGAAGTATTTGAAGAGTTTTCGTCAATCAAAGATTATTCAGAGAAAAAATTTACACTCGATTTTACGGGTTTTGAACTTTCGCATGCTAAATACGATGAGTATCATGCAAAGGACAATAAACTCTCATATGAAGCGCCACTTAAAGTCAAGGTAAGATTAAAAAATCACATTCTCGGCACAGAAAAGGAACAAGAGATTTTTATGGCAGATTTTCCACTTATGACTTCTCATGGAACTTTTATCATTTCTGGAGTTGAGCGTGTTATTGTCCCTCAGCTTGCGCGCTCATATGGAGTTTTTTTCACCGATCAGGAAGTAAAGGGGCGTAAGATTTTTGGTGCAAAAATAATTCCATCTCGCGGAGCATGGGTTGAGATTGAATCAGACGCCGACGGCATGCTTTTTGTTCGTATAGATCGCAAACGTAAATTTCCTGCTACAACTCTCCTTCGTGTTCTTGGTGCTCGAGATGATCAAGCCATTAAAAAGCTTTTTGCAGACGATGAATTTGCCACAGCTTCTATAGCTAAAACATTGGTCAAAGATCATGACAAATCTATTGAAGATGCATATATCGAAATCCACAAAAGACTTCGAGACGGTGATTTGGCCACAGCAGAAAACGCAAAGGAATTTGTTAATTCGATTTTTGAGGCAGAACGTTATGACCTTTCTCCTGTTGGAAGATTTAGTTTCAACAAGAGATTTGGGCTTAAAATGGATGAAAAAGAACTTAAACGTAAAACACTGACTATTGAAGATGTTGTCATCATTATGAAGCATATCGCTTTGCTTAATAATACACCTCTCGCTGTCGCAGACGACATTGACCACCTTGGCAAGCGCCGTGTGCGTTTTGTAGGTGAACTTTTTCAGCAAAATATTCGTAAAGGTATGGCTCAGATAAAGCGTAATATTCAAAACCGTATGTCGACTATCGACACGGATGTTACTCTCCCCGTACAGTTTATTTCTCCAAAACCACTTCAGGCTCGCATCAAAGAGTTTTTTACAACGAACCAACTTTCGCAGTTTATGTTGCAAGAAAACCCTCTTGCCGAAATCGAACACATGCGAACACTTTCTGCACTCGGCGCCGGTGGACTTAATCGTGCCCGAGCAGGATTTGAAGTTCGAGATGTTCACACATCACACTACGGAAGAATTTGCCCGATTCATACTCCGGAAGGTCCAAACATTGGTCTCGTTTTGCGTTTAGCTGTTTACGCTCGTCTCAATAATTTTGGAATGATCGAGACCCCATATGCAAAAGTAAAAAATGGCAAAATCACAGATGAAATATCTTATCTTAATGCCTCAGAGGAAGAAAGTTTTGCTATTGCTCACGCGGCGACTCCGTATGATGCTGAAGGTAAAATCACAATAGATGAAGTCGAAGTTCGTATTGAGGGTAACCCCTCAACAGTTTCTCGAGAGAAGGTTGACTATATTGATGTTGCTACAAATCAAGCATTTTCTATTGCAACCTCAATGATTCCCTTTCTTAATCACGACGAAGCAGCTCGAGCTCTCATGGCATCCAACATGCAAAAGCAGGCAACCCCATGCATTATTCCAGAAGCACCACTTGTGGCGACTGGAATGGAGAGTGACGCTCTGAAAGACACAGGACGACTTCTCATTGCTACTGAAGAGGGAGTTATCACCCATGCTGATGGCGGTAAAATTACTGTCAAAAACACAAAAGGCAAAGAAACTACACATAAACTGGTGTCTTTTTCTCGAACTAATGGTTTTACGGCATTTCATCAACGACCGTCAGTTTCTGTTGGAGAAAAAGTCACAAAAGGACACGTCTTGGCTGATACTTCTGCGTCAGAAAATGGTCAGACTGCTATCGGTCAAAACATGCTCGTAGCTTTCATGTCGTGGAGTGGTAGCAACTACGAGGATGCAATTATACTTTCTGAGCGCGTAGTAAAAGATAGTAAATTTACTTCAATTCATATCGAAGAATTTGTGGTCAATGTTCGTGATACGAAGCTTGGGCCAGAAGTTACAACGTGTGACATTCCAAATGTCGGTGAAGCAAAGTTAAAAAACTTGGCTGAGGACGGTATTATTCGTGTTGGTGCAGAAGTTCGCTCTGGAGATATTTTAGTTGGAAAAGTAACACCAAAAGGCGAGACACAACTTACCCCCGAAGAGCGTTTGCTCAGATCACTCTTTGGTGAAAAAGCAAAAGATGTTAAAGATACATCAAAGAGAATGGAGGGTGGCAAACGAGGGCGTATTATTAAAGTACAAGTTTTTTCTCGAGAAAAGGGTGATAAATTAGAATCTGGAATTATCAAACGAATTCATATTGAAGTAGCACAACTCCGTAATGTGTCTGTTGGAGATAAGCTGGCAGGACGACACGGAAACAAAGGTGTTATTTCAAAAATTTTACCTGAGGAAGATATGCCGTATATGGCAGACGGAACTCCTATCGATGTTATTTTGACACCACTTGGAGTGCCATCTCGTATGAACTTGGGACAGATTCTCGAACTCCATCTCGGACTTGCTGCACACACACTCGGCTATCAAGCAATCGTACCTCCATTTGCAGGAGCAACGGGAGACGAGATCAAGACAGAATTGAAAAAAGCAGGATTTTCTGAGACAGGAAAAATGAAACTGTTTGACGGGCGAACGGGTGATGCCTTCGATCAGGATATTGCTGTGGGATACATGTATATTTTGAAATTACATCACATGGTAGAAGACAAAATTCACATGCGTTCCATTGGACCTTACTCTCTCATCACTCAGCAACCACTTGGAGGAAAGGCTCAAAACGGAGGTCAGCGATTTGGAGAAATGGAAGTCTGGGCACTTCTCGGTCATGGTGCAGCCCATACATTGCAGGAAATTCTTACTATTAAGTCAGACGATATTACGGGACGATCTGCTGCCTTCGACGCTATTGTTAAGGGATTGCCAATTACAGAACTCAATACCCCTGCTTCATTCAATGTACTTCTTAATAACCTGAGAGGTTTGGCTCTTGATGTTCAGATTAAAAATACAGGTGGAAACCTAAACTCTGGCCAGAACACTAGTCAAAATACAAACGAACAATCGAATAATTATCAGGCACATTAATTATAATCTAATTGTCATACTCTTATGCAAAACTATAAAACAAAGACACAAAATTCCAATGATTTTGAGACAATTACATTAAAACTTGCCTCGCCTGAACGTATTCGGGAATGGTCATTTGGCGAGGTTACAAAGCCAGAAACTATTAATTATCGAACTCAACGCTCAGAGAAAAGTGGTTTGTTTGATGAAAAGATTTTTGGGCCAGACAAGGATTACGAATGTTATTGTGGAAAATACCGTGGTATTCGCTATAAGGGAATAGTGTGTGAAAAGTGTGGTGTGGAAATTACACGTTCTATCGTGCGTCGTGAGCGGATGGGTCACATAGAGCTCGCGTCACCCGTTTCCCATATCTGGTTTTTGAAATCGATGCCATCTCGCATTTCACAAGTGCTTGGTATACCCACAGCGGACCTCGAAAAGGTAATTTATTTTGCTGGATATATTGTGACCAATGTTTCAGAGGAAGACCGCACACGATATTTGAAGGATCTCGATTCAGAATATAAAGCAAAAATAAAATCGTTGCAGGATGAAAAAACAAAAGAAGCCGTCAAAGAAATGCTTCTCAATGCAAAACGTGAAATTGAGTCTATTCAGGAGGGAACGGTTTTGGATGAGGTATCGTATCATAACTTTGGAATGAAGTATGGGTCTATGTTTGAAGCGGGTATTGGTGCAGAGGCAATTTATACAATTTTTAAAAAGATTGACCTTGCAAAACTACTTACTCATCTCGGAGCAGAACTTGAAAAAGCAAGTTCACTTGAGTCTGTTCGTATTGCAAAGCGTATTGCCACAATCCAAGCCATGATTCACGCGGGGGTCCGTCCAGAATGGATGTTCCTTACTTCTATTCCTGTTATTCCGCCTGCTCTCCGTCCGATGGTTCCGCTTGATGGGGGACGATATGCAACGTCTGATGTAAACGATTTATATCGACGCGTGATTAACCGCAACAATCGTTTGAAGAAACTAAAAGACATTCACGCTCCCGATGTTATTTTACGTAATGAAAAAAGAATTTTACAAGAAGCTGTTGACGCACTTATCGATAACTCTATCCGTCACGGGGGAGCAGGTAACGCAATCAATCCTTCACAAAGGAGACCACTTAAGTCACTTGCCGACAACCTTAAAGGAAAACGTGGAATTTTCCGTCAGAATCTGCTTGGTAAGCGTGTCGACTATTCAGGTCGCTCAGTTATTGTCGTTGGTCCTGATTTAAAATTGTCCCAATGTGGTTTACCAAAGCATATGGCACTTGAGCTTTTTAAACCATTTGTTATTTCTCAGTTATTACAGAAGGAACTTTCTTATAACATTAGAGGAGCAAGTAAATTGATTGAAGACGGTATTCCAGAAGTATGGGCAATTCTCGAAGATGTTATTAAAGACCGATATGTGTTACTTAACCGCGCTCCAACATTACACCGCCTTGGTATTCAGGCTTTTCAACCAATTCTTATCGAAGGTAATGCAATTCAGTTACACCCACTCGTGTGTTCGGCGTTTAACGCTGACTTCGATGGTGACCAAATGGCTGTGCATGTGCCACTTTCCGACGAAGCTCAAATGGAAGCACGAGAGATTATGGCTTCTGATAAGAATATCTTGAAACCAGGTAGTGGTGATCCGACTGTATCTGCAAAGATGCTCGACATCGTCCTTGGGTGTTACTGGATGACTAAAATTGTTGAGGGTGCCAAAGGCGAGAATAAAATATTTTCTTCTCCGAATGCCGCTATCACAGCCCACGATTTTGGAGCTATTTCATTTCGTTCAAAAATAAAAGTTTTGCCGACTGAATCTTCCAAATACGCACAGTTTGACGGAAGTATGTTTGAGACGACGGTTGGCAGATTGCTTTTCAACTCGGTTTTGCCAAATGACTATCCATTTATGAATACCGAGATAGATTTGAAAAAAATTGCTTCTCTCATTGATGAGCTTATTGAGCGGTATGGTATTGAACAAGTTCCGCCTATTATTGATAAGATAAAAGCTTTTGGATTCAAGTATGCTACATATTCAGGAACTACATGGGGCATCGATGATATTATGATTCCAGAAGGTAAAAAAGAAATTATCACTCGAGCAAAAGCGGAAGCCGCACAGAACATTGAACACTTCAATGGAGGACTCATCTCAAAAGAAGAGCGTCTCCGACAGAATATTGAAATTTGGCACGGAGCAAAAGCAGAAGTAGAAAAGTTAATGCCTGCAACATTACCAAAAAATGGTTCTGTTTCCGATATGGTACTTTCTAAAGCCCGAGGATCAATGGGAAATATTACCACCATGGCTGGTATGAAAGGACTTATTACCAACACTGCTGGAGAGACAATTGAATTTCCTATTCTCTCATGCTCTAAAGAAGGATTGACTCCGCTTGAGTATTTTATTACTACTCACGGTGCCCGAAAAGGTTTGACAGACACTGCTCTTAACACTGCTAAGGCGGGTTATTTGACACGTAAACTGTTCGTCGTAGCTCAAGATACTATTATTACTGAAGAAGATTGTGGAACAAAAGAGGGAATTTTCATTGATAAAAAAACCGCGGACGGCATGGAGATTTCTGTAGCAAAACATATTAAAGGGAGATTCCTTGCAGCAGACGTCGTGTCTGCTGACGGGGCGATATTGTTTAAAAAAGATGCATTACTCAGTAAAAAGGATGCGCTAGTTATAGAAAATGCTGGAGTGACAAGAGTCTCTGTCCGATCACCTCTTGCTTGTCGAACTTTGAACGGCATTTGTATTAAATGTTATGGAGTGGACTTGGGTAAAAATAAAATTATTGAACTCGGTGAGGCGGTAGGTACTGTCGCCGGACAAGCTATTGGCGAGCCAGGAACGCAGCTCACTATGCGTACTTTCCATGCCGGAGGTACAGCATCGCAAACTGGAGATATTACAGCGGGACTTCCTCGTGTTGAAGAACTCTTTGAGAAACGAAAACCAAAAAACCCTGCTGTTGTTTCTTCTGTTTCTGGAACTATTACTGATATTAAAATTACAGACAAAGAAAAAATGATATTTGTTACTCCCGTCATTGAAGACCGAAGTAAAAATAAGACAACACTCGAATACACTGTTTCGTTTAATCGCGTTATTCTCGTTAAGGTAGGAGATGAAATCAAAAAAGGCGATATCATCACAGATGGTTCTGCCGACATTGACGAACTATTTGAGTATGCGGGGAAAGATAAAACCATTGATTACATTATTCGTGAAATCAACAAGCCATACGAATTGCAAGGAGAAACAGTGTCGAGAAAGCACATTGAAACAATCGTTCGACAAATGTTTGCTCGAAAGAAAGTCAAAGATGCCGGAGATACTATTTTTTCACCTGGAGACATTGTGGAGACAGCATTTCTCGCAGAAGAAAACAGTCGAGTCAAAGCTCTCGGTAAAGATGAAGCTAAAACCGAAGGAGTGGTTATGGGTATTACAGACGTGTCCCTTTCTCGCAAGAGTTTCCTAGCCGCTGCTTCTTTCCAGCACACTACTCGAATGCTCATCTCTTCTTCTATTCGTGGTAACGATGACGAACTTTCGGGACTTATGGAAAATGTTATTCTTGGGCGACTTATCCCGGCTGGTACTGGATTCAAAGGGAGTAAGAAAGCTGAAATGATTGCTGGTATGAAAGCAAAACGCGACTACTCGGCATAGTAACTTTAATTTTGAACCACGAAACTCCTTTCGTCACATGCTTTTTGAAACCAGAATAATTTCTTGCTAGAAATTTTCTTCACGCTGGACAATCAAGAAAACAATGTCCTCCTCGTGTGCATGAGTGTTCCCTCACACTCGTCGTCCTTGTTTTCTAATCGTCTGCGCGATGTTTCAAAAAACATATGCCTTCAATGAAGTTTCTTGTTTCAAAAACACTTACGCATATGTCAACCTCCGTCGAACAAATTAAATCCAAGCTCGACATTGTCACTCTCATTTCCTCGTACATACCGTTGGAACGGGCAGGAGTCAGTTTCAAAGGTAAATGCCCGTTCCATAATGAGAAGACACCTTCCTTTTTCGTCTCGCCTGAGCGAGGAAATTATTATTGTTTTGGTTGTCATGTGAAAGGAGACATCTTTACTTTTGTTCAGGAGTTTGAGGGTATAGATTTTCGCGGAGCTCTAAAAATGCTTGCCGACCGCACTGGCGTGGTTTTGTCACAGCATTCACCTGATGAAATAAATGAGAAGGAGGTGGTGTATTCTCTTTTAGAACAGGCAGTTTTCTTCTACCAAAAAAAGTTATCCGAAAACGGACAAGCTCGAGAATATATTGCAGGTCGAGGCGTGGGAGAAAAAAGTATTGCACAATTCCGAATCGGTTTTGCTCCCTTAGAATGGAGAGGTCTCTTCGAATTCCTCAAACTCAAAGGCGCCACAGAAAAAGATATGCTTCGGGCAGGACTTATTAAAAGAAAGGAAGTTGATCCTGTTGGAGACAGAGATGTGGTCGAAACGTACTATGACACCTTCCGCGGGAGAATTATGTTTCCTATCAACGACTCGTCTGGAAGGACAGTTGGATTTTCTGGACGTATTCTTGTGCCAGACCTAAGATCACCAAAATATCTCAATAGTCCAGAGACAGAAGTATTTAAAAAATCAGAAGTACTTTTCGGACTTGATAAAGCTAAAACAGACATTCGATTAAAAGACTATTCTATTTTGGTAGAGGGCCAAATGGATCTTGTCATGATGCACCATGCGGGTATAACGAATACAGTGGCTTCTTCAGGAACTGCTTTGTCTCTCGAACATTTGACCAAACTTCGCCGTTTGTCGTCAAGAATCATTATGGCATTTGACGGTGATGGCGCAGGGTTTCGGGCCGCAGATCGGGGGGCCACCTTAGCATTGTCCCTTGGTATGGAACTCAAAATTGCCGAAATGCCAAAAGGTAAGGATCCGGCAGATCTGGCCAAAGATGATGTGGCTCTACTGACACTTTGTATTAAGTCAGCTAAGCACATTATTGACTTTTACACTGATTCACTTCTTAAGGAAGGCCTTCTTCCCCGTGAAGTAGGGCAAAAGATAAAAGAGCATGTGCTTCCATACGTTGCGATCCTGCCGAGTGCAATTGAACAAGCACATTTTGTACGTAGAATATCCCAAGTTGCTTTTATAAAAGAGGAAGCTCTGTGGGAGGATTTAAAAAAAGTGTCACGCCAAGGAGTTTCAAAAGAAGTGGTATTATCACAAATATTTCCTGTAGCTTCAGTGGGTAGGCTTGAAATAATTGAAAGAAGACTCATTGGCTTTGTGATGTGGCAACGGGAGAGCAATAAGTTGGTGGAGTCAAAAACAGTTGCTTTAGTTGCACTACCAAATATTAATATACAAGAGATAGAGGAAAAAATACGTCAAATTTTGGGAGAGCGGCTCGATATGCTCATTGACCAATTGAATAATGAAAAAGAAGGAGAGAAGGAAATATTGTTGTTTGAAACTGAAAACTATTATACTATACGAGATACGACAAAGGGCACCACTGGAGGTCCCGACAATAGCTATATTTTTAGAGAAGTGGTAGAACTACTTCAAGCACTAGAGGAGGGGTATCTCAAAAAAAGCGCTGAGCGCTTGCGGACAGAACTCCAAAGAGCCGAGCAACGTGGTGATCATGTTGAGAGAGATCGACTGACGGGAGAGTATCAAATTATTTCACAAAAAATCAATCACATTAAAAATAAAAAGGATATAATATAAAAAAATGCCTACACATATACACAAAAAAATATCCGGAAAAGTTGGTAAAAAAACGCCTAGTAAGACGGTTACTAAAAAACCACAAAAGAAAGTAAAAAAAATAAAAGCTGTATCCGCACCTGCTCCCCGGAAGAAAAAGAAAAATAAATCGTCATTGGCTATGAACGCTGAACGGACTCAGCCAACTCGCGTTGTAAAAAAAGCTGATCGACAACAAGAAGGTCTTTCAAAACTTTTGAGTAAAGGTAAAGAGCGAGGGTATGTAATATACGATGAAATTTTGAAAGAATTTCCAACCATTGAAGATGATATTCTATTTCTAGAAGACTTGTACGAAAAACTTTCGAGCGCGGGAGTTGATATTCTTGAAGGTGGTGGACTTTTGGAAACCGCACCTCTCGATGATCTTGTTAATAAAAAATACTCGTATGGTAAAAGTGATGCTACATACGACTCTATTCAAATGTATTTGAAAGAAATCGGTCAGTACCCCCTGATCTCAGGGACAATGGAAAAAGAGCTCGCCCGACGTATTCAGGCTGGAGATAATGAAGCAAAAACACTTCTCGCCCGCGCCAACCTTCGCCTTGTTGTTTCTATTGCTAAAAAGTATGTTGGCCGTTCTGCAGATTTGACACTCCTCGATTTAATTCAAGAAGGTAACCTCGGACTTTTCAAAGCCGTCGACAAATTTGATTGGACAAAAGGTTATAAGTTTTCAACGTATGCGACGTGGTGGATTCGTCAGGCCATTACTCGTGCTCTCGCGGACCAGTCACGAACCATACGTGTGCCAGTGCATATGGTAGAAACCATCGCTAAATACAAACAAGTCGTACGTCGTTTGTCTCAGGACCTTGGTCGCGACCCACTGCCAGAAGAAATTGCTACTGAGATGAACCTCACTGTGGATAAAATTTATACTATCGAAAAAATCGACCAGTCCACAGTCTCTCTCGAAGCGCCTATTGGTAATGAAGGTGATGAAGATAAAAGCAAACTTGGTGATTTCCTTGCAGACGACAAAATTCTTTCTCCAGATCAAGAAAGTGCACGAAGAATTATTTCCGACCAGGTCAAAGAAATTTTGAATGACTTACCGGAGAAAGAGAGGAGAATTTTAGAGATGCGACATGGGCTGACTGACGGTGTGACACATACACTTGAAGAAGTGGGGCGTGAGTTTGGCGTGACCCGCGAGCGTATTCGCCAGATTGAGGCAAAAGCACACGAAAAAATCCGCCAGCATGATAAAATCAACCGCTTGAGGAATTATTATTAAATGCAGCGTTTGAAGTTTACTGTTCAAGTAGAAAACTTCACCTTATGTAGGTGAAGTTTTTGATATTTTACTCTGTATAATTTGTGGTAGTATTGTCGTATGAAAAAAAATTCAGAGACTATTTTTATCACTCGTTATAACAAGCTCAATCCTGAGCAGAAAAAAGCAGTTGATGCTATTGAAGGTCCTGTGCTTGTTATCGCGGGGCCTGGTTCCGGTAAGACAGAAATTTTGTCGTTACGAGTAGCCAATATTTTAGAAAAAACGGACACAGCGCCGGGCTCTATTCTTTGTTTAACCTTTACGGATTCTGCATCGCTAAATATGCGTGAGAGGCTTGCTGGACTCATAGGTACTGCAGCATATCGTGTTCAAATTCATACGTTTCATAGTTTTTGTACGTATGTTATCGCACGATATCCAGAGTATTTTTTTGGTTCAGCTGATTTTAATCCCGCAGATGATGTTACTCGGCTCGAGATTATTTCTACTATTTTTCGTACATTGTCGCACGAAAATCCACTTCGTTCTGAGCATCCTGACCAAGGTTTTGTTTTTTTGCGACCGACACTCAAGTCAATTTCAGACTTGAAAAGAGCTGGTATGTCACCGGGTGAATTTCGTCAGGTTGTTCTGCACAATGAAACTATACTGGGTCTCCTCAATCCTCTTGTGGCTCGTATGCTTCCTGAACGCATAACTAAAAAAGAGATTTCTACGTTGCAAAGATTATACACGGCCATGAGCCAAGTCCCATGTCTGCCACTGCCTCTCTTGCACATCCAGTGTCTCCGTGATACGACAACTGCCGCTTTAAACGTTGCCTTGAGTACTGCCGAAGAAAGTGGAACTTCTACACCGCTATCCGACTGGAAGAAAGAAAATATTACTCGAGATGTTAGTGGAAATTTTGTATTGAAAGATACTGAACGTGCACCTAAAATGCGAGCCCTTGCCGACATGTATGATGCATATCAGAAAGAAATGTACACGGAGGGTTATTTTGATTTCGACGACATGATTCTTGAAGTTATTCAAGCTGTTGAGAAAAACCCGATTCTTGCTCTTGAGCTACAAGAAAGTTTTCAGTACATACTTGTTGACGAATTTCAGGATACCAATGATGCTCAAATGCGACTCATCCTTGCCCTCACAGGGGCAGAGGTTCACGAAGGCAGACCAAATGTCATGGCAGTAGGGGACGACGATCAATCTATTTATAAATTCCAAGGTGCAGAAGTCGCAAACATAATTTCATTTAAAAAAAATTTTAGAAACCCAGATGTTATCACACTTACTACAAATTATCGCTCTACACCAGAAATTTTAGATATTTCGGAAAAAGTAATAAATCAAGGAGTTCGAGGTTTGAAATCTTTATTACCAGAAATAGAAAAAACAATTACTGCAGGAAACACAAACTTACCGACGGGGAGGGTTTATTTTAAGTCGTTTGAAACGGAATTACACGAATATGATTTTATTGCCAAAGAAATTTTCCGGCTTATTAAGGAGGGTCAGTTACCAGAGCAAATAGCTGTTATTGCCCGTACTCACAAAGGTCTTCAAAATATTGTACCTTATTTTAAAGCTCTTGGAATTGATGTTCGATATGAAAAACGTCACGATGTTTTACGTGATGAATTGATTCGAGAAATCATTACTCTTATCAAATTTGTATCCACTATTGGGCGCGGCAATATGGACGAAGCCGACGAGTATATGCCAGAAATTCTCTCGTTTCCATTTTGGAAAATTTCTCGAAAACTTGTGTGGGAGATTTCTCTTACCGCCCGTACAACAGTATCGCATTCATGGATTGCCACCATGCAATCACATGAAAATTCTTCTGTTCGGGATATTGCAGACTTTCTTATCGATGTCGGAATTCGTTCCCAGTCTCTGCCTCTTGAACGTGTTATCGATGTACTCATCGGCAGTGAGGTCCTTCTTGTTTCTGATTCCGAAGATAATGAAGATAATGAGGAAGGTGAGAGAGAAGAAAGTAGAAAAGAAAACAAAGAAGAAGACAAAGTAACATCAACACCCGTATTTCATAGTCCATTTCGACAGTATTATTTTAGCCAAGAAACTTTTACAGAAAGAAAGCCGGAGTACATTTCTTTTCTTTCTTCCCTCAAAGTTTTTATCGGTGCGCTTCGTGAATATCGACAAGGAAAAGTTTTGTCGGTTGGTGATTGTGTTTCTTTCGTTGAGGTTCATGAAAAAAATAATATGGAACTTTTAGACCAGAGCCCGTTTGTGGGAGGAAAACACGCTGTCTCTTTTCTCACTGCACACAAAGCCAAAGGTTTGGAATTTGACGTGGTATTTATTCTCTCTGCCAATGATGAAATATGGAGTGGGAGAGGAATTCCTGATAAATTGCCGTTTCCAAAAAATATTACCGCTAGACCAAGTGCCGACTCGATTGATGATAAAATTCGTCTCTTGTATGTGGCTCTTACCCGCGCCCGGCACACTCTATACGTCACACACTATGAACGTCGCGAAGATGGGAGAGCTGTTTTGCCGTTAGAGTTTCTTTCTCCCTTTTCTCATCAAATTGAAAAAAGTGAAAATATTTTTGATCCTCACCCTATTGAGGTACATGTTAACTCTCTTGTCGCCTTACCTTTTACAGGAGATGAGGAAAGTATGTTGCATAGCACTCTTTCCGAATACTGTATGTCAGTGACGCACCTGAACAATTTTCTTGATGTTTCTCGTGCTGGTCCGCATGTATTTCTTGAGCAAAATCTTTTGCGATTTCCCCAGGCTAAAACTCCCTCTAATGTGTACGGTACCTCCATGCATTCTTCCCTTCAGTACATCTATACGTATTTTCGACGAGAGACAACATTACCACCTGTTGACCAGGTACTTACTTTTTTTGAAAAATCGCTCAAGTCGGGTAGGCTTCACCCGACAGATCACCTTGTGCAAGTAGAGCGTGGTCGTCAAGCATTGGCATTGTACATAAAGACACATGCTGATGATATTCGAAGTGAAGACAGAATTGAAACTGATTTTAAACATCAAGGCGTTGTTCTCGATTCAGAAACAGGCATGGCGTGTATTCAACCTGTCCATATTACAGGTAAAATAGACAAAATGCGCATCGAAGGTAGTGAAATAGTTGTCACTGACTGGAAGACCGGCAAGCCAAAGACTTCATGGGAAGGAAAAAGTTTGGAAGAAAAAATACAACTATATTCTTATCGTCGCCAGCTTCTTTTTTATGCTATTTTGATTGCTGGGTCAAAAGATTTCTCTGATTTCGGCGTCTCCCGTGGAAATTTAGAATTTCTCGAGCCGGTTAATAATACGTTTCTTGCTCTTTCACTTGAAATTGAATCAAGTGAAATTTCTCGTTTAAAGTCTCTTATTATTGCTGTGTACTGCAAAATAGTCGCTTTGGATTTTCCATCGACGGAAAAATACAGCCCAGACTTTGCAGGCTGTATTGAATTTGAAAACGATTTGATAGAAGGAAAAATTTAAATTTATTTCGAGAGTAATGTGTCGATTGTTGACTTGAGAGCCTCATACGACTCTGCACCGACAACTGGTATTTGTGAACCGTCTTTTGTGATAAGAACTGAGTATGGTGTTCCTTGGGCGCCCGCTTTCACCGCTTCGTCATAGCTCGCTTGAATTTTAGCTGAATATTTTCCTGAATTGAGACAGGTTGTGAAATTTTTAGTGTTGATTCCTATTGTTGAAGCAAAGGTTGTGAGTTGCGCGGGGTCGAGACCATTGTTACCCGGAGTCTGGTCGTAAATCATGTTGAGATATTGCCAAAATTTAGCCGGACCACCTATTTCATTGACACATTCAGTTGCCTCTGCTTCTTTTGGTGCTTTGGAATGAAGTTGAGCGATAGGAAAGTGGCGATATACCCACGCAACTTTACCATCTTTGCCATATTCGGTCATAAGCCGATTGAGCGTTGGGTTAAAAAGTTTGCAGTACGGACATTCAGTATCAGAATATTCAACAATTACAATATCTGCGTTCGGATTCCCGAGAATATGGTCGCTTGCGGATATAGAAGGAATCTGGTGAGGTGCTGTTGGTGTTGTTGTAGTTGTGACTGCTTGATTTTTGATTGTTTCTTTTTTTGCATTGAGGTTGGAAAAATATAGTGCACCAGCAATGATACCTCCGGCAACGATGATAGCAATAGGAATGGCGATTTTGTTTGTGTCCATGGTGTGTATTATACCTTTCAAATTTTCAAAAGCAAATTATTATTGCAACAGAAACCAGTCACTCTCGCATGCTTGCTTTTTTAGAACATCGCGCAGGAGCTTAGAAAACAACAGCGATCGAGTGCGCGGCATACGAGGAGCTGATTGTTTTCTTGAGCGACGAGCGCTGAAGAAATTTTTCAGCAGAAAAATATTCTGGTTCTAAAAAAGCAAGCATGCGAGAGTGACTGAAATCACTAAAACAAACTTTGAGTTTTCATCTCCTCGACGGGTTCCCAATGTTTGGTATCAAGCTTAATTTCTTTAACGTTTGGCCCTTCTTTAAACATCAACTTTTTATTTTTTAGTGCGTACTCATAGACATCTTTTGTGATGCGTACGTCGTCTGTACAGTACTTTCTAATTTTTTCGATTTCCCCCTGCTTCCACCATACGATAGCATCAAGGCCGTTACCGCTTTTTTTTATTCCAAGCGTCCCTTCAGCCACTTGGTCGAGTTTCATTCTCCTGCCGTAGGCGTTTCTGATTTCCTTCAATATGTCGAGTGAGCGAATGTGAGAGAGGTCATGTCCTCGGGATTTTATATAGTATTTATTAAGTATTGGAATATCAAAATGGTCTCCGTTGTACGTGATGAGCATGTCGGCGGTATCGAGTAAATCCCACAGGCGTGGAAAATCCTCTTCGAGAAAACTGTCGTACGTGCGTGTCTCGCAATCATATGTACATACCATCGACACATCGAGGGCAACTGGGTCCGTCGATCCCACATCCTGAAAGATATTTTTTGTTTCAATATCGAAGACAATTTTTTTCATACAAAGAGTATAGCAAAGTAGAGAATTTTGACTAATATTGATACAATATATTTGAAATTAGTCTACTTGACAAAGAAATATAATCGTATATTGTTATTTTTAGATTTTGTAATTTGAAAGGAGGTTTAAATGGATAATGAAAGAATTGAAATATTTCGAGAGCACTTCGAGGAATGTCTCAGACATTTCGGAAAGACTTTCAGTGCTAACTATCCTCCTGGAAGCAGGAATCGATGCAAGCTACTCAAGCCTTTAATTGATTTTTGTGGAGTTGGCAGACAAACCGCTCAGAAATGGATAGACGACATGGGTATTCCAAGAGGGGAACTCATGATGAAACTTAGTTGTTACCTTGACTTGAATGGATATAGAATCATTGAGCTCGAAAGAATGCCGAGAGTAATTCGAGGTGTTCTGGAGCTTATTGGTTTTAGTATACTCAGTGCCAACGATATGGCAGTCGCTCTGGGTTATGAAGTCCAGAGTCTGTATGACATTTTTCTCAGGGAAGCAGGGACAAGTCAAGAAAAAGAAGCGATGATGTTTGAACTCTGGAAGGGTAAGAAGACGGAACTTGAAACAAAGAATCATGAGGCTTTTGAATCAATCCATCTAGCAAGAGTTTCTAGAGCAACTTCAGAGTCAGAAGTAATCGGACAGCAAGTTTTGTCCCTTATGAAATCTGGTGAAGACATTTCTGCTCGGCGAAACGCTACACTGGCAATCATACGAGGTTTGCGGCTTCTTTTGGATGAGGGTTTGTTTTCAAATCTTACCTCAAAGGAAATTTCAGGCATAAGCAATGATGAGCGTCTTGATGTTCTTCAGCTTTTGAATCATTTTACCGCTCTGAGCTCAAAACTCATACAAGTAAGGGACTAGTCATGGAAGATCATAGCTTTATCTGTATTGTTGAGAAAGTAGTTACTGAGGGTAAACATGGACCCTACGCGGCGGTCAGCTCAAACGATTTAGGACCAATTACTTTTGCCCTCACCTTACAGGTGTGGAAAGAAGAAATATGGCCCGAACCTGGAACGTATGTTGTACTGTCTCAGGTAATCAAAAAGCGTGCCGGATGGCGTGCAAAACTGGGTCGGTTTTTACAACCGTCCGACGAGAAAAAAGGAGAAACGAATGAGAGTTAAGAGAACGCAGACTGTAATGTTGAGCGGACTGAAAGCCAACTTGTTTGTCAGGAAAGAATTGGATCCGGATCATGTATTCGTGCTTGCTGAGCTCATGGAGGCTGGCGTTCCGATGAATGATCGGATGAAAGTCACTGAGACGGATCATATCATCGTTGATGGACGTCACCGTAAAGAAGCATATGAGCTCGCTAAGTATAGAGAGGTTGAAGTCGATATTGTTGCAGACATGAGTGAGATCGAGATGATATCGGAGGCATATCGGTCAAACACAGGTGGTTCTAAACCACCAACAACAGACGACACCGAACACACCATCATGCTTCTTTGGCAACGGAATGAAAACATGAGGCGGATTGGGGAGTGTCTCGGAATTCCGAGTGGTCTTGCTCGAAAATACGTGATGGCGATCAAATCGCGTATGGCTAGGGTTGCACTCCAACAAGCTATTGCTGCGGTTACCAACAACAATGTGAAGATTCAGGATGCTGCAGAACTTCATGGAGTAGATATCGAAATGTTGAGGACGGTGATGTCCGGTAAACGTAAAAAGCATAAGAACGGTGTGGGCGATGTTCAGCGAACGTTAACCAATACCCACAGAACTCTTGGGTTGAAAAATGCGGCAACAATCCGTGCATTGTTTATGCAGTTCGCAGATGGTGATATTACGGAAATGCAAATGAAAGAGATTCTTGATCAACTCGAATCACTTCAAAAGCGTCATACTCGGTCAATCGTTGATTGGAGGGCGCGTTTTGAAGGGATTGTTAAGGGGAACAAGAATTCTCAAGAATGTGCAAAATCCGCTTAATTGTTTTTTACCGCCAGGGTGCATATGCACCCTGGTTTTTTTACTTCCTCACCACATTTTCCACCTCTTCCGCCTTCACTTTTACTTCCTCACCAGTTTGCATATTTTTGAGTGGGTATTCACTTGTTTTGACTTCGTCTTCACCGACAACAATGACAAAAGGGATGTTGTGTTTGTGAACAATTTTTATCTGGTCTCCTACTTTTTTACCAGAGAGGTCGATAGCTACGTTAAGACCTTGTTTGTTTTTTGTTTCATCTTTTGTACGAAGTTTCTCCGCTAGTGTGCGAGCATGGTCAGTGAATTCGGAACTCAGCGTAGCGATGTATACTTGTGCACTTGGAGTGTATTTTGGAAGGAGATTGTGGCTTTCGAGGAAATCTCTCGCGGTGACATCGCCGGCGCCGAAGCCGACTGCTGGAACTTTTTTTGCACCAAAAATATCAAGAAGGTCGTCGTATCGCCCGCCGCCAAAAACAGAGCGGGGGTTGTCTGGGTTTGCATCAAAGACTTCAAAGACGGTGCCGGTGTAATAATCAAAACCTCGCATGAGAGTTGGATCAAAAACTATATTTGCAATACCTATTGATTGGAGTTTTTCAATGAGTTCAATCAGTTCTTTTGAATGTAGATTTTTTTCACCAAGTAAGGTCAGAAGAGTTTCATTTGAACTCAAAAGTGCAATGAGTTCTGGGGCTTTTTCACCAAGTATGGCTTCAACACTGTCGAGAAAAGCGTCAGGAGTGATTTTTAATTTTTTGTCTATTATTTTTGAGAGTGTATGACTCTGCTCACTGTCGAGTTTAAAATAGGTATAGAGGTCTGTGAGGATTTTACGACTATTTATTTTAATAACAAAGTCTGCGTCATGTGCGCCAAAATTTTTCATAATTTGGTGAGCAATTGTGATGATTTCTGTATCTGCCTCGCTACTGTCGACCCCAAAAAGATCTACATTGAGCTGCCAGTGCTCTCGCAAGCGACCGCGTTGAGGTTTTTCATATCGAAAAAGATTGGGAATAGAGTACCAGCGAAGCGGAAAAGCGAGTTCTTGGCTCCGAGCAGCCACCATCCGGGCAACTGTCGGTGTCATTTCGGGACGCAAAGTAACCTCCCTGTTTCCGCGGTCGGTAAAAGTGTATGTTTCGTTTGTTATAATTTCCTCCCCAGATTTAGCACGGTAGAGTTCTGCTGGTTCGAGGAGGGATGCGGAATATTCGACATAGCCAAATTTTTCGACTGTTTCTTTCCACGTCTTGAAAATATGATTTTGTATAAACATATCTTCAGGATAAAAGTCTCGTACCCCTTTATAGCTTTCCGTTGATAGTTTCATTTTGTCAGACATACTGCTAGTGTATATAAAAAATGAATAATCCACAAGAAAAAGAGGTTCATGTTTTATATAAAAAACTTGGGGAGACGCCACTTGAGTGCGTGGAGCGGTATCGAAGCGACAAGCTGGAATTGGCTGGAACCCCTCTCACATATGCTGGACGGCTCGACCCTCTGGCAGAGGGTGTGCTCATTGCATTGTCCGGAGAGGGTGTCGCCCAAAAAAGTGATTTTTTAAAATTGTCGAAGACATATGAGTGTAAAATCTTGTGGGGATTTCATACGGACTCACTTGATATTTTGGGAGTGGTTTCTCTACAGAGACATACACCTCTTCCAAGTTCGGAGGATGTCGAAAAAATCATTCAAAAATCCGTCGGGATATTCCACCAGAAATATCCGCATTATTCCTCACGAACAGTTGGAGGTAAGTCTCTTATTGAGTGGTCTCGTTTAGGGAGAATAGGAGAAATAGAAATTCCGTCACATGAAGTAGAAATTTTAAAAGCGGAATATGTGTCGCGAATACAGATAAATGGTGAAGAATTGCAAAAAGAAATTATTCGTCGGGTTGGTTTGGTGAGTGGGGATTTTCGTCAGAAGGAAATTAAAAATAAATGGAGAAAAGCTTTTTCGCAAGATGTAAAAACCACGTACACCATTGACACAGTGAGACTCGAGGTTTCAAGCGGATTTTACGTTCGGCAATTTGTGGCGGATCTCGCACACACACTTGAGACCCAAGCCACTACTTTTCATATACTCCGCACACAGGTAGGAAAATATAAAGTTAAAAAGTAATTTGCATTTTTTAGTGAGTATGGTTGAATAGTAATAGAGTAGTTAAATTTAGCGCAGGAGTGAATTTTGGAAAATTTCAATGCACGTACGCGTGAGGTTCACCTTCATGATCTTTTTGCTGGCAATGGACTCCAACCTTTGAGGAATAAAAGAAGGAAGCGAGGTATGGAGAGTCCGAAGAGGTCCTTCAAGAAGGCAACCGTGAAGAGGATTGCAGGCAAGAAGACCCGCCCACGCGCTGCAAGACAGAGATAGGTGACATAATGCCCCGACTGCAGATATCGCAGTCGGGGCTTTGCTTTGCAATTTTTTATCGGGAGTGCTATGAGCCCGTCTAAATTAAAGAGAGTATTTGGAAAAGTGTTAATGGGGGTAATGGAGGAGGAGAGAATAAGCCAAACTTTTTTGGCCAAGAAGGTAGGAATTCCAAAACATGAATTAGGAGAGATTGTATTGGGGAGGCGTTCAATCGCACCAAGTAAGGAATGTAGGAGCCTGCATGCAGTCGTTTATGCTCTTCGTCTAGAAAAAGGTCTTCTCAGAAATTCTCTATTCGGTATCCTTGAGAAATTATGCACACTTCGCAGGGAAAATAAGAGGAGATATAAAAGACTTTTCAGAAGAGGAGTCCATGGCGTAGCCGATGCAGAAAGGCTACAACGTCTCTTGAGGTCATTTTAAACAGTACTTTTTTTATGAACATTCAAATCCCCGAGCAGTTGCTTCGGGGATTCTCTTTTTGTTTCATATTTCTGCACACCCCCATGTATGTAATTATTTTTTCATCAATTTTTTGCGAAGTCGTACAGACTTTGGAGTGATCTCAATGTATTCATCTTCAGACATAATTTCCATTGATTTTTCAATATCGAGTGCGTAAGTGGCTGCAAGATAGACAGAGTCGTCTGAACCAGAAGCACGCATGTTTGTCAGCTGTTTGCCTTTAGTAGGATTTACGAGCAAGTCTTCACCTTTTGAGACATTGCCAATAACCTGACCCTCGTATACTTCTGTTCCAGGTTCTATATAGAGAGTTCCACGTTGTTGCAAGTTGTCGAGAGCAAAAGCAAGTACCTTACCTTTCATCATCGAAACCATCGAACCGTAGTGGGTGCGTTTTATTTCACCCACATATTCACGAAATTCAACAAAACGAGATGAGAGAATACCCTTGCCTCTGGTATCAATGACGAATTGCCCCCGATAGCCTAAAAGTCCTCGAGTAGGGATTTCAAATATGATTCGCTGGGCACCGTTTTCTTGTTTGATGCTTGTTAATATTCCACGACGTTCAGTTAGTTTAGAAATGACAGCACTCGCGACATCGTCAGAAACATCAATAATAACTTCTTCAAAAGGTTCCATTTTGACACCATCTACTTCTTTTATAATAACTTGAGGTTGTGAGACTTGGAGTTCGTAGCCTTCACGTCGCATGTTTTCGAGGAGTATTGCGATGTGTAATTCTCCACGACCAAATACTGTCATAGTATCGCCGGTGAAATCTACTTTGAGTCCGACGTTAATCTCCAATTCCTTTTCCAGTCGTTCACGAATTTGCCGTCCGGTCACGTATTTGCCTTCTCGCCCAGCGAACGGAGAGTCATTGACCAGAAAATTGAGAGAAATAGTTGGCTCGTCTATATTGATACTTGGCAAAGCTTTGGCATTTTCGTCTTTACAGAGAGTGTCGCCGATGTAGACTGTGGGCAGACCAGCTACCATAACAATGTCACCTGCGATAGCTTCGGCCACTTCAACACGTTCGATACCTTTAAATGTAAACAGTTTGGTGATTTTGCCCGCCACTATATTTGTAGTATCGTGCTGTTTTACAAAAACTTGCTCGCCAACTTTAATAGTACCCTCGTAAATTCGACAGACAGCAAGTCGTCCAAGAAAGTTATCATATCCGAGGTTAAATGTTTGAGCTCTGAGTGGGAGTGATGGATCACCGGACGCTGCTGGCACTTCGCGAAGAATGGTTTCAAGAAGTGGAGTGAGGTCGCTTGATTCATCAGACAATTTCATTTTGGCAATACCTTGACGACCAATGGCAAAAACGGTAGTAAAGTCAAGTTGAGCGTCATTGGCACCAAGTTCGAGAAATAATTCCAAAATCATCTCGTGTACATCGTCTGGTCGCGCAGCTGGTTTGTCTATTTTATTGATAACAACAATTGGCTTGATACCAAGTTCCAAAGATTTTTTTAATACAAAGCGTGTCTGAGGCATAGGTCCCTCTTGAGCATCAACAACAAGTAGCACAGTATCGATAGAACGGAGTACACGTTCTACCTCTGATCCGAAGTCGGAGTGGCCTGGAGTATCCACGATGTTGATTTTGGTCGTAGGTCGATCGCCTCCAGCTTTCGGGTAAAAGACGGATGTGTTTTTTGCATAGATAGTAATACCGCGTTCCTGTTCGAGGGCGTTACTGTCCATCGATACTCCTTCGACTGTCATACCGGTTTGGCGCATGAGTGCGTCAGTGAGTGTTGTTTTGCCGTGGTCGACATGGGCTATAATCGCTATATTTCTAATTTCCATAAATTTTAATTAAAAACCGGCAGTCTCGCCGGAAGAAAGGTAATTAAAGCAAATTTTATATAGAGAGTCAAATTGGAAATTTCTTTCGCGAAAGTTATAGAATAAAATTATTTTTGTACATTCATTCCTACTTCATTGACCGTTGTTATAATGAGTGCCGATCAGGTCGATAGTCGTGCAAGTACACTTAAATATTTAAAATATTTTTTTACTAGTATGACTTTGAGTGCGTATACCGCATGCTTCATTGCATCAATAATTAGTTCAGTATAATTTATTACGTTTCGTTTATATTATTTATTAAATTTTACACCCAAAAAATATGAAAATATCTAAACTCGGATTTCTTGCTCCAGTTCTCGGCGTTCTGCTTACTGCATCGCCTGCGTTGGCAGCTTCGTCTATCACTGTAACGAACACCAGTGATGCAAATGTTTCAAATACAGTTAATGCAAATGCTAATACTGGTGGTAACAGCTCAACTGCCGGTATGGGCTCACATGGTGGTATGGGAGGAAGTGTAACAGGAAGTAATACTCATGGATCCAATACGGCAGGTAGTGGAGGTATTGGAGGGGATGGTGGCAAGGGGGGAAATGTAACAAGTGGGGATGCAACTGCCATAGCAATGATTTCTAATGATGTGAATACAACTAATACACACATTGAAGCCAATGATCCATCAGTTAACCAATATACGGAGACTGTAGACTTGAGTACTCAAAAAGGTTCATCTGCACAGTCACTTGATGCAACTTATATGCATGACATGACTCATGCAGGTGCACAAAATAACCAGAGTAATTCAAACGTAGACAGTACCCAGCACTCAACGTCAAGTGCTGATACACACTCAAATCCAAATTCAACATCAAATAGTAATACCTCATCTTCAACAAGTAATAATGATCAGGCTAAATCTTCAAACAGCACTGATAATTCAAGCTCGACAAAAAAATCGACCTTAAGTGTAGCTGCAAATGAAAATCATGACAATCTCGATATTCACACAACACATGTGTATGTAGGAGGTGATAACGCAATTTCAACAAACAATCATTCTTCTGCAACAGTTGGAGGAGTGCTTACTGTAAATGCAACAACCGGTGATAACCACTCAATGGCTGGAAATGCAGGTAAGGGTGGAAACGCTGGAGATGTTACAACATCCGGCAATATGAACTCAACTCAAACTACTTCAAATATAAGTGGAATGGGTGGTAATGGCGGATTCGGCGGTAACGGCGGCACCGTGATGAGTGGAAACACACAATCAGGTACTGCTCTAGTGAATGTCGTTGGACGTTCAATTACACGCATTACACGAATGTAATAAGTAGGAAAAACAGGACTCTCCTGTTTTTGGATAAGATCTGGATTATATTTCCATGTTTTGTTTGAAAACAGAAGATATTTACTCAATAAAAAAATTGAAACAAATCTGTATGAAAATAAAAAATTTTTCACGTGCTGGAACATACTTTCTATTCATTGCGTTTTTTCTCAGTCAAAGCACGTACCCATTACTTCTTCAAGCGGAAGTAGTGGGGGATACCGCGAGCTCTTCTCCGCATGTTATAGAATCAAGTGTTCCTGAAATTATCGCAAGTACAACGACAAGTATAAATGTATCTACGGGGACTCAACCAGATGTTCTTGCTTCAACAACCAGTCCACTCGATTCAACTTCCACTTCTTCCACCTCGGTTTTAAATATTGCGAGCTCTACATTTACTGGACAAACCTTGTCAGGTTTTGAAAAAACTCAAATTATCGCCACAAGTACAGATGTTGCTTCAACAACCCTTGCATTTGCTTCAAGTACACTTAGTCTTGCCTCAACTTCTCCAGTTTCGATTTTTACTAATACTTCAAATCCGAGTGAAGGAAGCACTACATCTCTCAACAATATTGCAACAACAAGTGACGCAACCTCGACAGCGCTGGTTTATCCGACTATTCTTTCTGGTTCGGCAGTTGCGATGGCCAATGTGTTCAATATTCTTAATTCTAATTTTATCAATTCAATTGGTTCAATAATTTTTTCAAATTTTATAGATCAGGTTACATCAGTCGATCTTAGAAATTCTTCCTCTACATCCTTTAATTGTGGTACAGCCCTCTGTGGAGGAAATCAACCTATCAACTGGAACTTATCTGATACCGGAATTGCTACCAATACTATTCAAGTTGATGCGGGCAGTGGCAATAATACAATTTCCCAAATCAAAGACGGAGTTATCGCTACTGGAAATGCATACGCGGGGGTAAACTTAGTAAACTTAGTAAACACAACCTTCGCAGATTCGCATTATTTAATAGCAACATTGAATGCATTTAAGGGAGTCAGCGGAGATATTATTTTTCCAAATTTTACCAGTAATTCGTCAGAAACCGCTAGTATTTTAACTCCAAATAGTGGCGATTCACAGACAGTAAATACTTTTCAAAGTTCAGCTACAATAAAAAATACAGCAAGTACTTTTTCCGACACGGGAAATAACGGTATTGACGCATCGAGTAGTGCGCTGATGACGGGAACAGGAGAAGCATATACAAATATTTTTAATCAGGTTAATTCTTTGTTACCCGGAAACGGCATGACGGTGTTACTTCGACTTTCGGGAAAATGGAACGGTCAAATTTTCAATCCTCCGGCAGGTATGCAACTTATTCACGGCGTAGATGGAAGCTTGTATTTATACGGAGTAAATACACATCTTCCAAATGTCCTTTCTTCTAGTTCAATCATTGATACTTCAACATCGACGATTAATAATAACGTCAAAGTGACCGCAGTGACAGGTCGTAATCAAATTATCGGCGCTCAGACAGCACTCATTTCTACTGGTAATGCATATGCGGGTGCAAACATTGTCAACATCGCAAACCAACACGTAGTTGGAAAAAACTGGTTACTTGCCGTTATAAATATTTTTGGAGATTTCAATGGTAATATTTCTTTTGGTAGACCTGATTTGTGGATTGGAGATAAAGTTACGGGACCTGCATACATTGCTGACGGATCGATTCTTACTTACAATTTGACCATTATTAATAATGGAGATGCAGATGCGAGTGAAGTCTTTCTTTCGGAAATGCCAGATACACAGCATATAAATATTTCTACATCTTCACTTCCGTATAAAACAACTTCAGACGGGCATCTCCGCTGGAATATCGGTAATCTTCCAAAAGGAAAGGCGGTAGAAATCACATATTCTGGAACTGTAAAAAATGCTCCGTCTGGGACTCATATTATAAATAATACACAGGTCACAGAACACGAAACAGATAATAATACTACGGATAATACTGACAGTGCTTCAATTCAAAGCACGATTCTTACACAAAACGGTGGAATCTATGTTTATACACCTTCACAGCAAACAAATGCGCCATTAAATAAACTTGCTGAGGTACCACTTCCTGTGAATCAGTTTCCAATTATTAGGGTAACGCGAGTTATTCCCCATGCTTTAATTTCGGAAAGTAATTCAACTACCACCGAACAACTTGTTATAAAAAACGAGAGTAACGTAGATGCACCGAACGTAAGATTGGTAGATATTCTTAAAAATTCAACAGGAAATATTTTTCACCAGGAAGATTGGAACCTCGACACGGTCCGTGCACATGAAGAAATCACTGTTGAATACAGCTTTGTTTTTTCGACAAGCACGCCTGCTGGAATCTACACCCTTTCAAGTTTTGTTGAAGGAGAGAATATTGCTTCACGAACAACTCAAAACGGAGAAATTGTTATTAAATTCCCTGAGATTATTCCAAGTATAGTAGATACACCTATTTCAATTACGGAAAATTTTACCGTACCACATATTGTATTTCCTTCGATAGTTTATAAGCCGACACAAGTAGTCAGTATAAAGCCAATTTCTAAAGTTGATCCGTTTGAGAATGCAACCTCAAGTACTACTTTTGTTCCGCATATTCCTCCAACAATTGGTTCAACAGAAAATTTGCTTGCAAATACTTCGACTTCTTCTGGGTCAATTCCATTTTCGATGAGTATTTTGGGATTTCTTTCTCTTCTAGCAACTGGAGTGTACACTTCAAAAATATCTTTTATAAAAAAACCATTCTAAACACTCAGCATAGTATTCCTCTCGTTCGTGTTAAAATATTATTCACAATTATTTAAAAAATGTGATACAATTTATGTCATTGTTAGAATGCCGTGAATACTATTATGCTTAATGAAGCTCAAAAATTAAATCCAAAATTGTGGAATAAAGATGTCGAACAGATTGCCATTCGCCGTGGCTTTGGAGAGGGCTTACTTGCTGCAGGAAAAAAAAATACTGACATTGTTGGGTTGTGTGCCGATCTTACGGAATCCACTAACATGCATTTGTTTCGAGATGCATTTCCTGAGCGTTTTATCGAAATGGGGGTGGCTGAACAAAACCTTGCATCAGTGGCTTCTGGGCTTGCTGCCATGGGCAAAATCCCATTTATTTCAAGCTATGCAATGTTTAGTCCGGGTCGCAATTGGGAACAGATTCGTACGACAATCGCCTACAATAACCGAGCTGTTATTATAGTAGGTTCTCATGCAGGAGTGTCGGTAGGACCAGATGGTGGCACGCACCAAGCAATCGAAGACATTGCACTTATGCGAGTCATACCGAAAATGGTAGTCATTTCTCCTTGTGATTATATTGAAGCTCGCAAAGCTACAGAAGCTGCAGCAGAACTCGGACACCCTGTGTACATTAGGCTTTCTCGAGAGAAAACTCCTGTTATAACGACCGAAATAACACCCTTTGAAATAGGTAAAGCACAATTATATTATGGACTCGAGGGCGAGCATGCAGACGTTGGAATTATTGCTACGGGGGCTCTTCTGTACCGTGCACTTAAAGTTGCCGAGACTCTCAAGAAAGAACATATTTCTGCTAAAGTTTTAAACATCACCACTATTAAGCCACTCGACAGAGAATCTGTCATTGCGCTTGCTCGTGAATGTGGGGCATTGGTTACGGTAGAAGAACATCAAATTGCTGGGGGTTTGGGTAGTGCTGTTTCTGAATGTATCTCAGGAAACTTTCCTGTACCGATTGAATTCATCGGAGTGAGAGACCAGTTCGGACAATCTGGTACTCCAGACGAGCTTCTAGAACACTATGGCATGGGTGAAACTCACATTCTTGTGTCAGCAAAGAAAGTGACAGGAAGAAAAAAATAAAATTATAGAAGAATATTATTAAAATATATATTAATAATTCAGATTTTTCTTGGTGTGTAGTCTGCGGGAGCATTTTTCAAATATTCTTCTATTTTTTCGGCAGAGAGTAGGCCTTCTTGTGCGCCGATTTTTTGGACGACTGACATCGAGTTAATAGGACCTCGTAGGAGGGCTTCCTGAAGAGTCCTTCCCATTGCGAGATATGACACGACAGTCGAGAAAAATGCATCACCGGCGCCAGTTCGCTCAAAAGGTACGTGAGGGTACACAGGCATATACCAAAAATTTTCAGGACTTGCACTTTCATATGCATATGCACCATCGATTCCATCTGTGATAAGAACTATTTTTGGACCGAGCTTTGATATTTTTTGTGACAGAACTTTTACATCATGACTTTCTTCTTTCAAAATAACTTGTGCTTCTTCTACATTGCAACAGAAAATGTCAGTCCTTTCGTATATTTTTTTTAATACATCAGTCCCAAACTTGATCTGAAAGATGCCCGGTTGAAATGCCATTTTGACATCTTTATTTTTTTCTAAAAAATCTCCGATCTGAGTATGAAATTCGAGAGAGCTCTCTCCAAGAGAAGTAAGATATATCCATTTTGGGTCGCCGATCTGTGGAAAATTATATGGGAACTGCGTGTGTTTCTGGAGAATAGTACGGTCTTTGTCAAACCATAGTATGTAATGATAGTTAGTAGTTTGGTTTTTGTGAGCGCGTATAAATTTTGGATCAACACCGTCTTTTTTGAGTGATGACAGGCATTTGTTACCATTTTCGTCTGCACCGATATTTGCTACCAGAGCAGATTTGAGCCCGAGTCTACTTGCAGATACAGCTGCATTACCGGCGTTTGCCACTCCAGCAATTTCGTTTACAGATGCATACGGTATTTTGGTGGCAAACGGTAAACAGAGTGTGGCACCTGTACCGGCACCTTCTATACGTATACCGTTATCTTCTAAACGAATAAATGCATCCACTGCGAGTTCTCCAATTGCAACGAAATCATACGCGGTTTTGAAAAACATATACATATAGTATCATGATGTTATACTAAAGGTCTATGAATCAAAAAAATATGCAGACATTGCGAGAATATGTGAGAGATGCACAGGAAAAGAAAATAGCCATCGGACATTTCAATATTTCTAATCTTGAGGGACTATGGGGAGTGTTTAAGGCAGCGCAGAAACTTTCCGTGCCAGTCATTATTGGAGTTTCTGAGGGAGAGCGTGATTTTGTCGGTGTGCGACAAGCCGTAGCACTCGTAAAAAGTCTTCGGGAGGAATTCGATTATCCTATTTTTCTCAATGCTGACCACACGTATTCGTTTGAGAGAGTGAAGGAAGCAATTGACGTAGGTTTTGACTCGGTTATTTTTGATGGTGCACAACTGCCTCTTGAAGAAAATATTAAAATAACTCAACAGTGCGTAGAGTATGCGCGTAATTGTGGGAGAGACGTTTTGGTAGAAGCAGAAATGGGTTACATCGGAGTATCTTCAAAAATTCTCGACGATATCCCAGAGGGAGTCAAACTCGATTCTGCTTCTCTTACTGATCCTCTTGTCGCTAAAGAATTTGTCAAAGCAACTGGTGTTGATATGTTTGCGCCAGCAGTAGGAAACATTCACGGTATGTTTCGTGGGGGAGTGGATCCTGCTCTCAATATTGAAAGAGTAAAGGAAGTATCTGAATCAACTCGTGTACCACTTGTTCTTCATGGTGGTTCAGGCAACTCCGAAGATGATTTTAAGCAAGCGATAGCAAACGGTGTGACGATAGTACACATTAATACCGAAATCCGTATTGCGTATAAACAAGGCTTGATGAAAGGTATTTCCGAAAACCCTGACGAAGTAGCCCCGTACAAATTCCTCCGCCCCGCTGTACTGTCAGTCCAAGACGTCGTGGAAAAAAAATTGAGATTGTTTAATAATCTATCATAAAATATACGTGCTATATTATATTTAATATATAAAAAATAATATGAAAATTTACATTACACGGAAGATTCCAGAAATAGGAATAAAAATGTTGCAGGACGCTGGCCATGAAGTCGACGTAAACCCTGCGGATCGTATTTTAACCAAGCAGGAACTAATGGAAATTCTCAAGGCAAAGCCGTATGACGCAGTCCTGCCTCTTTTAACTGATACTATTAACGCTGAAATATATGATGCAGTACCCACAGCCAAAATTTTTGCAAACTACGCAGTCGGAACAAACAATATTGATGTCGCTGAAGCTACTAAGCGTGGCATCACTGTAACCAACACACCTGGCGCCCTTACTAACACAGTTGCTGAACACGCAGTGGCACTACTTTTGGCACTTTCTACTCGTCTTGTAGAAGCAGATGCGTACACACGATCGGGTGCGTACAAAGGCTGGGAACCTATGGGTTTTTTGGGAGTAGATCTTGCGGGGAAGACTCTTGGTATCCTCGGAGCGGGTCGAATCGGTTTTCGTGTAGCTCACATTCTTGTTCACGGATTTGATATGAAAGTTGCGTATTATGACGTTAAAAATAATTCTGAATTTGAAGCAGACTATAATGCTACTTTTTGTGCGACTCCAGAGGAATTATTAAAAATATCTGACGTGGTCTCTGTTCACGTGCCACTTTTACCCGAAACTTATCATTTACTGAATGCAGAACGACTGGGTATGATGAAAAAAACTGCTTATCTCATTAACACTTCTCGTGGGCCAGTAGTAGATGAGGTCTCACTTGTTGCAGCTCTACAAAATGGAGTGATTGCCGGAGCCGGTCTTGATGTGTATGAAAATGAGCCGGCACTTGCCCCAGGTCTTGCTGAACTTCCTAATGTAGTCCTTACCCCACACACTGCTTCTGCCACCATGAAGGCTCGCGGGGAGATGGCAGAGCTCGCAGCACAAAATATTATTGATTTTTTTGAGGGCAAGGAACCGAAGAATAAAGTTGTAATATAGGATAATTAAGAATAAAACATGATTAAATTTGTACACAAAAAACATTTTACCAAAGTAAAAGGTACTGCCAAAATAATTATCACATACAGTGCTTTTGATATTATTCTCGGTATATTTCTTTTGGTAACCAATATTATTGTCATAATGACACTCTACCACTATCAGAATCCTTCATATAAAAATGGGATGATGAATTCGCAAGTTCCATATCCGTTACGTTTGCAGACCTCTCACTCACGTCTATAATGCATGGTTTTGTCTTTCATAATAAAATAATGCCTCATTATAAAGACAAAGGATTCACCCTTATCGAACTTCTTGTTGTTATTTCTATTATTGGCTTACTCTCGAGTGTTGTGTTGGCTAGTCTCAATACTGCTCGTGGGAAGGCTCGAGATGCGTCGATTAAGGAAGAAGTACAACAAGTTACTCGACTTATGGCACTTAATTATAGTGAGACGGGAACATACGTCCAACTCCAAGATTGGACGTGGAAATATACTGTGGCAGATTGCGCAGCGTCCACAGTGTCTGGTAATTATGCCAGTCAGTTTATAAATATATGTAAAAGTGTTGTTTTATTGAATGGAGGAGTAGGTGGTTTTTTCAGTGGCAACTCGGTCGATGGTAACAATCTTTTTTCTGTTTTTGCGTATTTACCATCCGTAGGTCAGTTCTTTTGTGCTGGTAGTAGTGGTGCAAACTCTGCTGGAACACCGGGAACGTATTCGTATTGGTCTGGTCCCGGGTGTTATGGTAACCCTTAAACTGGGTGGTGTAAATGAAGTAGCTACTGAGCATCTTACAAAATTGAATGTGATACAATGAAGTAAATAAAATTAACACTATGTCCGACGTTCAATTTGATGAAGAAAATGCTCTAGCAAGCTATTCAAACTCTTTTCGTAGAACACAAGAGGAAACATTGAGTACACTTCAAAACCTAGTTATTAAGACCGGATTAATTTCAAGCAAAGTTCAAGCCGATTATGTACTCGGTGCCATAGCCCTTATTTGTTTTTTAGCTACGTGTTTCGTATTTTTTTCCTCTAGTGGTATTTTATCGTCTGGTTCAGTTCCAGTTTCGAAAGAAAAGATGATAGAGGCTTTACATCAATTACCACAGGGACGCCCATAATTTGTCCTTTATATGTTCAATATACTTAAAAATAAAATAAAGGTTACAAACAAAGGCTTCACACTTATCGAACTTTTAGTCGTCATTGCCATTATTGGTTTACTGTCGAGTGTTGTTCTTGCAAGTCTCAATACTGCTCGAGGGAAGGCTCGAGATGCCAAAAGGGTTGCCGAGTTATCTTCATTATAGAGTGCAATTGAGTTGTACCATGACAGCACTGGTCATTATCCGAATGATGGTGGGGGTGGAACATATGCTGATTGTTGGAAGGTAGGAAGTAATTGGATTCCTGATAGCGGTAACTATAACTGGTCGAGTACATATATTCCTAAACAACCACGCGATCCGATCGATACGTGTTGTTGGCCATGGGGTAACTGTGGAAACCCCGGAGATGCAGGAACGTACGAATATTGGAGTGATGGCAACAAATATCTCCTTGTCGCCCGCTTGGAAAATACTTCTAGCCCGCTTCGGGCAGAAATAACACGGATTATTGACCCAAGGAGTGGTCAACCATACGCTAACAATAATCCACTTGGAAAATATTGTTTTGTTATTAGTAATTAGATATAATTGTAGTTCATTTAAATCAACTTATATGTCCGACGTTCAATTTGATGAGCAAGATCTCGCTTCATATACTCAACCGAGGAAAATAGGAGAGAAATCTACCTTGGTGAAGTTTGTGGAGAAAATGGGTGTGCCAGAGGAGTATGTAAATTACGTATTTATTGGAGTAGTATCTGTGTGTATTTTTTTTGCGGTACTCATTGTTATTCGTTAATCTAGTCACTCCTCTCCCCAAATTCCCCAATCCATTATGGATGCTATGAAGTCGGGAGGACCTGCACGTTTGAAATAATTTAAAATTTAAAATATTATGATAAAATTTATTCACAAAAAGCATCATGACGAGCTAAAAGGAACAGCGAGGATAATTATTACCTATACTCTCACTGACATTATACTGGGATTTTTTCTTTTATTTGCCAGTTTTCTTGTTATTGTGACTTTGTATCAGTATCAATCAACCATGTATTCCTCAGGTGTCAAGGGTTCGTAAGAACATTTGATGAAAATGAACGCACCTCATATGCCCACTTTTTACTAACAGACTATGAATAAAAAAAATTTACATTTACGCAAAGGCTTCACCCTGATCGAACTCCTCGTGGTCATTGCTATTATTGGTCTTTTATCGAGCGTTGTATTAGCAAGTTTGAATACTGCTCGGGGGAAGGCGAGGGATGCAATAAGAAAACAAGAAATGCGAGAAATACAAAGTGCACTCAACCTCTATTATTCTGATTTTGGTTCCTACCCACTTCCAAATCCTGGTTCGTGGGGTGGAATTAGTACAGTACCATGCGGACCAGGAAATGGACAAACAGGCGGCGCGAATGCATATATTTTAGGGTTAACTCCAAAATACATGGGCACTCTCCCTGTTGATCCTGGTCCTGCTGGTTCTTGCAATGGTATTATGTATGCTTCTGATGGCATAAATTATAAATTATTAGATCATCAGTCGTATGAGGGAACATATCCCACTGCTGGGCAGGAATTTTATGATCCACTTCGAAAAACATGGTCGATCATGCTTTGTAGTGGAGATTTGACAACGTGTAATACATGGTAATATAATAAATGTAGTTATTTTTATATGTCCGACGTCCAATTTGATGAAGAAAATAGTCTCGCGAGTTATACACGTTCTGCTGTGCGTAAACCTGACGAAGTAGCGGGTGGTTTTGTTATGAAAACTGTGATGAAAACAGGGTTTGTCAAGACTTCAGCACAAGCGCAATACGTACTTATGGCACTCGCAACGTTATTTTTTCTTACAGCGACGTTTATTATTTTTCACGATTCAGGAGGTAGATTTTCTTCGAAAGTTGTTCCAAGGGAGACCGTTGATGAAATGATGAAAAAAATTTCTAATCATGGCCAATAATTCGATATACTTTATGAAAAAATATAATCGAGGTTTTACTCTTATCGAGCTCTTGGTCGTTATTTCAATTATTGGTTTGTTGTCGAGTGTTGTTCTCGCAAGCTTAAATACTGCGCGATCTAAAGCCCGTGATGCAAAGACTTTGGAAGATATACACCAGATTACACTTGCACTCCAGTTGGTGCGTTCAAATGATCCAAATTTTCTTTTTCCTGGAAATTCAGGGAGTTGGCAATGTCTCAAGTCAAGTGGCACATGTTGGGGTGGAGGTTATTCAGCGAACGCGGGAGTTATTACAGCGCTAGCCCCATATATGTCCAATGTTCCGAGACCATCACCCCCATCAGGTACAGAAATGTACGATGCATATTTATATTTACCAAATTACACCGCTTATATTGGATCTTCTCCTCCCGGCACATATATTATATATGCTCTAGAACGTCCTTTTCCAGGATCATGTAATGGATACTACGCTGGTGCATACGATGTTGGCTATTACTATTGTTACTCTTTTATTGATGGATTGTAGTTGTTGCTAGCTAGTTGTAGTTAACAAAAGTTGAGATAAAAACCAAAGGTTGAGACCATTTGCTTGATTCTTATCACTACTTAAGGTATGCTTGCCTACATGAATATATTACAAGCACAAGAAAGAAAAGCGGGAGACAATCTTTTTGATCTGCGCAAAAAAGGCGGAATGCCCGCAGTTTTTTACGGTAAAAAAACTACTTCTACACCAGTGTCTCTTATTCTCAAGGATTTTATAAAAGTATGGAAAGTGGCTGGTGAGTCTGGTGTGGTAACAATCAAAAGCCCAACTGGCACTGTCGATGCTCTTATTCACGAAGTCTCTCTTGATCCCGTGACAGATATTCCTCGACATGTTGATTTTTATGTGTTTGAAAAAGGAAAGAAAATCGAAATTTCTGTACCACTAGAATTCGTAGGCATTTCTCCGGCAGTTAAAGATCTGGGAGGAAGTTTGGTCAAAGTTCTTCATGAGCTTAAAATTTCAGCTGATCCCCAGAATATTCCTCACGAGATTGCAGTAGACATATCTTCCCTCGTTACATTTGAAAGCCAAATACTTGCTTCGGAGATTGTATTACCCCAGGGAGTTGTTTTGGAAGAACTGCCGAGTGAAGTGGTGGCTTCAGCTACTCCTCCAAAGGAGGAGGAATTAGAAGAGTCTGCTCCTGTTGATCTTTCTTCTATTGAAGTAGAAAAGAAGGGCAAGAAGGATGAAGAGGGTGCAGATGCAACTTCTCCGAAGGCAGACGACAAATAAATACTCATACAAAATAGACCCTAAATAAATACGTAAGACAAGACGGATCCAATCCGTCTTTGTTGTATACTTATTTACACACATGTTTTTTTTATTTTCCAGAAAATACAAACCTATTAAGGATTCAACAGTGGTTTTTTCTATACTCGTGTACGTGCTTCAATTCGCTTTGTGGGGATTCCCTTCTGTCAGTCTTGCCCTGACTCCGGCTGAACAAAAAGTAGAGTGGGAAGCAGAGCTTTCTCAAACCGAAGCTGATATTACTAAATGGCAGTCCATTCTCGACCACAGCAAAGCTGGTACTGCATCTCTACAACACGATGCGTCCGTCCTCAATGCAAAAATCCAACAAGCAAAGCTTTTTATTAAACGTAAAAACATTGCAATTGCCCAGCTTGCGTCAGATATTGCGGACAAAAACACTCATATTACTCAGCTGGAAAACAGAATACGTACAGGGCATGATTCTCTCGCACAGCTTTTGCGTAAGACCAATGAGATTGACCAGTATAGTTTGCCCGAAGTGGTTCTGGGTGAACAAAATTTATCTGATTTTTTTGGAGATATTGAATCGTTTCAATCCGTGAACAAGTCACTCTCTAGTCTTTTCGTAAAGATTAGAGAAACAAAAGATTTGACCGTAAAAGAGAAAGTGGCACTTGATGCCCAAAAGACAAAAGAGGCAGACACTCGTGCGGCAGCAGTTGTACAGCAACAGCAAGTCCAAGCTAATGAAAAACAAAAAGAATATCTCATTCAGGTAAATAAAACACAAGAGAAGACGTATTCTCAAGTACTGTCTGACCAAAAAGCCAAAGCAGCTAAAATCCGCGCAGCTCTTTTTGCACTTGCCGGAGGTTCTGCCGCGATTCCTTTTGGGGATGCTTTCAAGTTTGCACAAGAGGCTTCAGTTAAGACAGGTGTCCGTCCGGCATTTCTTCTCGCTATTTTGACGCAGGAATCTAACCTCGGAAGTAACGTGGGAACGTGCAATAAGCCAGGAGGCCCCAGTTCAAAAGACTGGCACCATATTATGCCAGGACCGGATCAAATATCCGCGGGACTTTCAAGACGTGACGATCAGTCAGCTTTTGTTCGCATCACTTCTGCTCTTGGACTTAATCCTGATATACAAAGACTTTCATGCCCAATGGGTGGAGGTGGGTGGGGAGGAGCTATGGGGCCATCACAATTTATTCCAACTACATGGGAAAATTATCAGAGTAAAATAGCTCGTGCTGTCGGTAAGTCGGTCGTTAATCCGTGGAATGCCGAGGATGCTTTTATGGCTTCCGCCATCTATCTTTCAGAACTTGGAGCGGGGGGTGGAAATGGAGGGGGAGGAGGATATACAGCAGAACATACAGCAGCCCTCAAATATTATGCGGGAGGTAACTGGAACAAGCGATCAAATGCATTCTACGGAGATCAAGTCTTAGCGAAGGCAACATCTATTCAGACAACCATGATTGACCCTCTTAATCTCTAAAATGGTTTAACCTTTTTAGAGATTAAGAATTCACTAATCTTTAGATGCTATATTTGCTAAAATATCCCTCTTCTGCTACATTATATACTCAATGAAAAAAGACATACATCCAAAAGACTATCGAAAAGTACTTTTTCTCGACAATAGTAGTGACTCTCAATTCGTCATTTCTTCTACTGTGGTGACATCAGAAAAAGCAAGACTTAAGGGTAGCGCAGTAGATAGTAAAGAATATCCTGTATATCGCGTAGAAATTTCTTCTGCTTCTCACCCTTTCTACACTGGTACAGATAAAATCCTTGATGCCGCAGGTCGAGTTGAAAAATTCAAAGCAAAACAAGCAAAGGCAAAAACTACTGTAAAAAAAGTTTCAAAAGTTGCAAAGACGGAAGAAAAAGAAAAGGAAGAGGTAATGGAAGAAAAAAACGAACAAGAAGAAATCATGTAGTAGATAGGACAGAAAGGCGGGCAAAAGGCTCGCTTTTTTGCTATACTTGTTTTAATTTTTTAGATATATATATGGACATCGAAAAATATACACAAAATCAAAAGACTTCTTATTTGGCTGAATCCTATAAAAAACTTGATATTCAGGAAAAAGCTACTCAAGAAATGGTGGTTGCCGACCCATCGCTCCTAGAACTCGCGGCAGGTGAGATTGAATCTTTACATATGCAAAAAGAGGAAATTAGGAAACAAATGGAAAACATTTTAGCTGAGGATGAAAAAGAAGAAGAATCTCCGAATGAAGTGATACTCGAAGTGCGTGCGGGAGCTGGTGGGGAAGAAGCGTCACTTTTTGCTGAAGAGCTTGCACATATGTATAGCATGTATGCTGAGAAACGAGGGTGGTCTGTTTCTACCATCAATGAATCACGATCTGCTGTTGGTGGCTATAAAGAAGCAAGTTTTGAAATTCGCGGGAGAGATGTGTATATAGACTTACGTTATGAAACAGGTGTACATCGTGTCCAAAGGATTCCTGCGACAGAAAAAATGGGGCGAGTTCACACGTCTACTGCGACGGTAGCAGTGTTGCCTGTACGTAAAAAAACTTCGGTTGTTATTGTCCCGAGTGACTTAGAAATCGAGACTTCTCGATCTGGCGGGGCGGGGGGACAAAATGTAAATAAAGTGGAAACAGCTGTGCGAATTGTTCACAAGCCGACAGGTATTGATGTTCGCTCGACAGCACAGAGAAGTCAGCTAAAAAATCGCGAGATGGCGATGTCTATTCTTATTGCTAAACTTGAAGAAAAAAAGGAGACGGAAGAATCGGCAAAATATTCAGCTGACCGCAAAGGTCAGATAGGCACCGCAGATCGTTCGGAGAAGATACGTACGTACAATATTCTCCAAGACCGCATAACGGACCACCGTATAAAAGAAAGCTGGCACAATATTGAAAAAATAATGGCAGGGGAGATAGAGCCTATTGTAACTGCCATGCGACTTGCAGACAAGTAATCTTTCTGATAAGCTTATCCGTATGGAAACAACTAGTATGAAAAATGACATAAAGTCTGGGGTAGAAGCACAAGAAGCGGTACAGGCTCTTTTTTCTGTTGGAGCACATTTTGGCTTTGTGAAGTCTCGTAGACACCCATCTGTAGAATCTTTTATTTTTGGAGTTAAAAATAAGATTGAGATTTTTGATTTGGAAAAAACAAGCGGAGCTTTGGCAAAAGCCCTTGCCTTTATTGAATCACTCGGAGAGAGACATGCTACTATTCTTTTTGTTGGTGGCAAAGAGGAAGCTAAAGGGTCGGTGACATCTGTGGGAGCGTTAATAAACCAGCCATATGTGGCAGGACGTTTTATTGGCGGTACACTAACCAACTTTTCTGAAATTCGTAAACGCGTCGATCGACTAGAGCGACTGACTTCTGAAAGAGAGAAAGGTGAGCTCTTAAAATACACTAAAAAAGAGCGACTTCTTATTGACCGCGAAATCGCAAAGCTTCATGAATTTTTCTTCGGTATTTCAGTTATGAAGCAACTCCCTCATGCAGTATTTGTTGTCGACGCAAAAAAAGAATCGATTGCAGTCAAAGAGGCTCAAAAAATGGGTATTCCTCTAGTTGGCCTATGTGGGTCAGATAATAATCTTTATGATGTTGACTACCCGATTCCCGGTAATGATTCATCTCGGGCCAGTATTGAGTATTTTCTTAAAAAAGCAGCTGAAGCTTATAACGTAGGCTTAAATAAGGCAAAAGCTCCTGCACATGTAGCGACGGATACTGAAACAAAATAAATCGGTGGCTAATCGATTCATTCGATTTTATTTTAGCAGTGTCTATAATATAATATATTATCTATGGAAATAACCACTCAAAGCATTAAAGAATTAAGAGATAAAACTGGCATATCTGTCATGCAGTGCAAAAAAGCACTTGAAGAAGCAAAGGGTGACATGGAGAAAGCCATAGTGATTCTCCAAAAGAAAAGTACAGAGGCGGCAATTAAAAAAAATAATCGCACTTTGGGAGCTGGGGTAGTAGAGGCATATGTGCACAGTACACACACAGTAGGTGCTCTCGTGGAGCTTTTGTGTGAGACTGATTTTGTCGCCAAAAACGATGAATTCAAGGCTCTGGCACGCGATATCGCAATGCATGTTACAGCCACTTCTCCTCAATTTCGAGTGAGGGGAGACATAGACGAGCAGGCACAAGCACGAGCAACAGAAATGTTTACTAAAGAAGTAGAGGGTAAACCTGAAGAGATAAAAGCCAAAATTCTAGAAGGTAAACTTTCTGCATATTGGAGCGAACGAGTGCTTCTGGAGCAAGCCTTTATTAAAAATCCTGATATTACTATCACCAATTTGATTGAGTCGGCAATCCAAAAATTTGGAGAGAAGATAGAGCTTTCGCGCTTTGTTCGCTACACTATTTCTTAAATTATTTATTGATACTGTATTACATCATTTATGACTATATTATTTTTTACTACTTCTTTGGTCGTCATCTGTGTCATGTTAGCTTCACGGGTATTTCAGATAAAGGTACGTCAAATACATTTTCTTTCCCACATGTTTGCGCGGGGAGATAGTGTTATTCAAGGTTGGATAGAAAAAGGTTTTGGTAAATATAATCTGTATCGTAAAATAGCTCGATTATTCATTTTTGATTTTTTACCTTCATACTTATACGAACAAGTTGTTAAAATAAAAGACTATATCGCAAAAAAATACTACGGGATGGGCGATGAATTCCGGGGCCGCCGCATCCTTCGGACTACCGGTTCAGTATCTTTTTTTCTAAAGCGTCTTGCGGAAGATAGGATGAAAAATTAAGCAATTGCTTTATGGTTTTGTATCGAGTATAGTATTTTTGGAAAAAGAAATCAGTTTATTTAAAACTTTCAACAGTGCCACCCTAGCTCAGTTGGCAGAGCGCCACTTTTGTAAAGTGGATGTCGTCAGTTCGACTCTGACGGGTGGCTCCAGAATCAGACAAAAAGGTTTTGAAGAAGCAGGAATGTGAGACGCACGGAAGGTTTGCCGTCCCCCCCCGGCCACTGATATGCTCAAGAATTTTTGATAAAGTATGTTCTAGCAGTGTTATAAAGAGACTCCAAATATGATTTGAGAAAATATTAAAACTATTTAGTTATCAATAATTATTTTTTGTTACTTGATAATTTTAAGTATATGTAAGTTGCCACATCGCAAGAATGATTCACACAATTACGTGTAGAATATATTCCCAAATCATTAAAAGAGTATCCGGAAAACAAAAATTAAAATTATTTTGCCTAAACTTAGTGTTGCTTGCTACTTGATGATGTTTTTGTTGTAGAGCTTGCGTTTTGAAAAGCGGCAAGAGCTACGAGTGGTGGTAAAGAGTTCAGTGCTTCGAGGCTCTGGTAGCCATAATATGCTTTGCCATTAATAAACAGCGCTGGTAAATTATTTTTGACTTTGTTTATTGAAATCAGTGTTTTAACTGCTGAGAGATCCATGTCGTAGTCAAACGAATAAACTCTGAGAGTGGGATATGTTTGACGGAGGCTTGTGAGAACGTAGCCTTCGCGAGTGCAATCTGTACAATTGCTTTTATTTGAGTAAAAGTAAATTATTGAGACGGGAGTCTTTTTGCATTCTTTACTGATTTTTTGCATGAGCAAGTAGTCTTTTATCTCAAGGAGTGAGTAATATTGTTTGAGTACAAGTACCTGCGAGTCAGTGGCACCGCGGTCTTTTTCTGTATATGAAAGTTTGTCTTCTAGGTCGCCAAGTGCTTGGGATAGTGCATTCGCACCACCAGCGTCAGCACATGAGGATTGCTCAAGGAGAGTAAATTGAGTTTCTGATGAAAGAATATCAATGGAGATTTTATCTTGGATAGAATGAATCTCGTCTATTTTTTTCTGGTTAAAGTAGTTGGAAAGGTAAATGGCTGTAGCAAAAATAGCAACAGTAATCAGGAAGGCAAATATATATTTTTTCCAGTCTATATTTTGGTTTGTATTCATATTTTTTAGCGCCACGACGTTTTGACAGAAAATACAGCATTCCAAATTGCACTTCCAAGCCATAGTGGAGCTATAAAGGCGTAGAGGGCAAGATAGTACACCAAGTCCATGCCGAGTCGAAACTTGCCCTCAGCCATTCTGCGGGACAAGAAGACAAGAGTCAAGGTACCCATAAATGTAATGATACTCGCGATTGCTATAAATTGAGTATTGATATAAAACCAGTCAAAACCAAGATGTGAGAAATGAAAACCCACAGTTTTTATTTTCACGTACGCATTGATGAGTGAAGTGAGAAAATGAAAAATGGAAAGAGAAAGTACATAGAGTCCTGAGCCAACCGATATGGAAGCCATAGGTAGAACAAAAATTCCTAGGTTTCCATATTCTTTTCTAAAAAGCATTTCTCGATAATCTACTACATTTTTAATAAATCCGTACGACCATCTTAGCCGTTGTCTGTAGAGTTTTCTTAGTGTGTCCGGAGTCACTGTATAGACGTGAGCACTATGAGAATTAGCCATTTTATAGTGGTTTTTCTGCATTCGGAGAGCCATTTCCATGTCTTCTGTTTGGTGGGCATAACGATAGCCGCCGAGTTGTATAAAAACTTCTCGCCTAAAAATAGAAAATGGTCCAGGAGTCACGTACATAGCATCAAGATATGAAAACATTTTTCGTATAAGAATTCCCCAGCCATATTCTACTTTCTGAATGAGTTGAATGATGCCTTTTGGTTTCCATACTTTGACCGAAGGCGTGACGGCCATTATTTCAGGGTCTTCAAAGTAGGGGATTATGTTGAGCAGCGCTTTACTGTCAACGTATGAGTCCGCATCGAGACACCCAACAAATTGACTCGTTATGTGTGTCAGGCCAAAATTTAAGGCAGAGTGTTTGCCACCATTTTCTTTGTGAAAAACCTGAATTTGGGGGTTGTTTTCAAATGCGCGAGCTTGTGCCAAAGTTCCATCTGTCGATCCATCATCAATGATAAGTATTCGTAATAAGTCGTGAGGATACTCTAGCTCGAGAAGTGAAGTAATTGTCTTAGCGAGAGTTTTTTCTTCATTCCAACAAGGAACCATTATGGTGACGGTTGGTAAGGTTGTAACATGTTCGTCTATGTGCGTGCGAGTATGCTGTTGAATATGTTCGGCAATGAATATATTTTCTTCACGCATGTCTTGTCGGCGTTCAAAATAGGTAATAAGGAGAAAAATCTCAAAAAAAAGTGAGACAAAAAGGAAAATATAGATTATGACATTTGTAAAAATAAACATATATTATATGGTCAAAGTGAAAAAAAGTTCATAATTGTTATCGTATTATAGCTCCAAAGATTTTTTTTGTTTCTTCTTCCAGTTTTTTGTGTAGCGCGTCTACTTCTATACTTGTTAATGTTCGGTCGAGTCGACGATATGTGATACGGTAAGCATAACTTTTGTGACCGAGACCAAATTTCTTCTCGTCTCTATACTCGTCAAGCAAGGCGCTTTCTTCTACCATATCTGGGCCAACTGTGTCGAGAATAAGTTCAGAATATTGGTTAATATTAAAGGATTCTTCATTAACTATAAATGAAATATCTCTGACTACAGAAGGATATTTACTTACTTCTGTGAATGAGCGCCCAAATTTTAACTGCTTTTTGACTCGCTCGTCTTCCGACCAAAGGAGGCGGATATCTGGCAAATCAGTACTGATCATTGCGAGTCTCTCCAAGCCAAAACCAAATGCCCAACCGTTGTAGCCTTCGAGACCCATTTTTTTTAGCACATTTTTTTTCGGCATTCCACCCCCCATAACCTCCATCCACTGTCCGTCAATTTCCACTTCTATTTGCAAAGAAGGGTCAGTGTATGGAAACGTGTCATCGAGGAAACGATACTTCACTTCAAGGCCAAAAAGACTTATTACAATTTCTCTCAAAACCTCTCGAAGGTTTTCAATTGTTAGTGTTTTGAGGCTATTTGGTACGAGATACAGAGCATCCATTTGGTGAAACGTGTTCATGTGACGACGGTCAATTTCATCTTTTCTATATACTTTTCCATAACACATTACTCCAAGTGTTTCACCTAGATTAATTTTTTCCGTTACTTCAGGAGTATTCAAATAGTAATACCACATGATGGTGTCGTGTGTTCGAAGGATATTTTTTTCATCTACATAGTATGTGTCGGAAGTACTACGAGCTGGATGATCCGGAGCAAAGGCAAATAAGTCAAAACTAATCTCTGCTGGAACAATCTCAGGGATTTGAATATGGTCAAAGTTTTTGAAGCTTGGCAAGCTTTTTACTCGTTCTATGATTTCACACAAAGGACTGCCTGGAGTTCGAGAAAGGTCAGGCATGTCCAAATAGCGCTTCATGCGAATGGCTGAAGGGTCGGTACGAGCATCTAAACCGGCTAAAAGGGCTTTTTCCCCTGTCATATCGGAAACGTATATCATTCTGTGAATGATATCAAAATCGAGCCAAAATTCAAGTAAAAATAAATCCCCCTAGGCGTTGCCTAAGGGATGGACTCATCTGTATTTTTTTCAGGAAAAAAATCTTTCAATCTGAATAAAACATTGGTTGGTATACCTTGGTACTTGCCATCTGGGTCAAGGTTTTTTGCTATAGCTTCGGCCGTATCCATTAACACTACAAGTATATGAATAAAATAGTCTGGACAATGGTTTTTTTCTGAAATCTATCGACATTGGTACTTTCTAAATCCCTGTCGACTGTAAAATCTACACCTTTTGAGAGAGCAATTTCACGAGCGACTTTGATATTTTTTTCATTAAATGACGAATAAATAAAGACACGCTATTTTTGGCGGGAAAAAAGTTCATTACTTTGTTTAAACAGTAGGTCTAGGTTTTTTATGTTTTCAGGAACAACTAAATATATTTCCATAGCATCCTCTTCAAAGAGGGTATTCTTTGTTGCCTGAATTGTCAATAATTCGCCATATTAGTGAATTCATCCAACAATGAGGCGGACAAATTGCTTGTGGCGAGAGACTTTTTTTGGTATATTAAATACACTTAAAATTATATAAAATCTAAAAAATGTCTGGAAAAGAAGAAAAAAAAATAGCAAAAAAAGACACTTACGATGCAGATGCCATCCAGATTTTGGAGGGTCTCGAGCCAGTGCGAAAGCGACCAGGTATGTACATTGGTACAACAGGCCCAGACGGTTTGCACCACTTGATTTGGGAAATTTTCGACAACTCTCGCGATGAAGCCATGGGCGGGCACGCGGATGACATTGAAGTAACACTTTTGCCAGGTAGTCGCATCCGAGTCTCAGACAATGGTCGTGGTATTCCTGTGGATATTCACAAACAGACAAAAGTTTCTGCCCTTGAAACAATCATGACAACACTTCACGCTGGTGGTAAATTCGGCGGTGAGGGTTATAAAGTTTCTGGAGGTTTGCACGGAGTCGGTGCGTCGGTAGTAAACGCCCTCTCTATTTACTGCAAAGTAACAGTGCATAAAGAAGGAGGAGTCTACATGCAGGAGTACTCACAGGGTAAGAAAAAAGCGAGCGTTAAAAAAATTGGTACAACAAAAGAACATGGAACCATCGTTGTTTTTGAACCAGACACCACTATATTTCCTGATGTAACTTTTGACTTTGACCGAGTAGTTGGACATTTGCGTCAGCAAGCTTACCTCGTCAAAGGTTTGAGGATTACCATCAATGATGCTCGAGCATACACGGGGAAAATTGCTGAAGGTGATGTTTTTAAAATTTCTGAACTCGGACTTGAAATTCCATCTATGTCTTTTTACTTTGAAGGCGGTCTGCTTTCTCTAGTTAAATTCTATAACAGCTCACAAAAGACGATTCATAAAAATATTTTCTATATTGAAAAGAAAACCAACGAATACGAGTCGGTGGAAGTTTCTCTTCAATATACCGATGATATTCAGTCACGTATTTTACCGTTTGCAAACAACATATATACTTCTGAAGGGGGTACACATGTAACTGGTTTCAAAACTGCCCTCACTCGCACATTAAATACATACGCTCGCAAAAATAATCTCATAAAAGAAAGTGAGGACAATTTCACTGGTGATGATGTGCTTGAAGGGCTAACAGCGGTTATTTCAGTCAAGCTTCGTGAAATTCAATTTGAAGGTCAAACTAAATCCAAACTCGGTACGGTTGAAGCCCAGGCTTCAGTCAACACAGTTTTTTCAGATGGTTTTAATTATTTTCTCGAGGAAAATCCAGAAGACGCTCGAGCCATTATTAACAAAGTCATTCTTGCTCTTAAAGCACGCAAAGCTGCAAAAGCTGCAAAGGATTCTGTTTTGCGTAAAGGTGTGCTGGAAGGAATGACACTTCCGGGTAAGCTTGCGGACTGCCAGTCAAAACTTGCAGAAGACTCGGAATTATTTATCGTGGAAGGAGATTCTGCGGGAGGTACAGCTAAAACTGGTCGTGACCGTCGTACTCAGGCTATTCTTCCACTCCGTGGAAAGATACTCAACATCGAGCGTGCGCGTCTTGACCGAATGCTTGAAAGTGAACAAATTAAAAATTTGGTTCTTGCTCTCGGTACAGCCATTGGAGATACCTTTGATATTTCAAAACTTCGATACCATAAAATAATAATCGCAACAGATGCCGACGTAGACGGCGCGCATATTCGTACACTCATACTTACTTTGCTCTATCGTTTCTTTAGACCACTTATCGATGGTGGATTTATATATATTGCTCAGCCACCACTGTATAAAATCAAAAAAGGAAAAGAGGTTCACTATGCCTACACGGATGAAGAAAAAGTTTCAATTATTGGCAAAGACGGAGAGGTTGGAGAAATAACAGAAGTAGAGAGTGGAGAGGAAGTTGAAGAAGATCAGGAAGAAAATGAAAAAGAGGAGACTGTCAAAAAAGGCACCACTAAAAACGCTAAAGAAAAAGTAGAGATAGATAATAAAAAATCCGTTAAGATTTCAATCCAACGATACAAGGGTCTTGGAGAAATGAATGCCGAAGAACTGTGGGAGACTACTATGGATCCCGCACGTCGTATATTAAAACAAGTGGCTATAGAGAATGTCGTTTCTGCAGACAAAGTTTTTGATATCCTCATGGGTTCAGATGTTCCTTCTCGCAAGTCTTTTATTCAGTCTAATGCGACAAAAGCAACTCTTGACATATAAGATACTTGGGTAGTACTCTTTGTAGAGGAGGCCATCATGACTTTGTGGCTAGTAGTGTATTTTTTTGGAGCCGGTTTTGTTGGAGGTTTCTTTGTAACGAAATCTCTTGAAATTCTTGATTCAAAAAAAAGATTCGAGTCCTCTCCATGGGCGAATTTCATTTTCCCTTTCTCTATGAATTATTGGGGAGAACCTAAACCGCTTACTACGGCTTTGTTCGGGTGGCCGTGGTTCAGAGAAAATGGTCTGCATCGTTCCGTCTACATTTACGCAAACCTGATTTTTTGGTTCGTGAGACCACTCTGGATTATATCAATACATCTTCCCATTTTGTTTGGAGGAGATGTTATTGTTAGGTTCGAGAGGCTTCTCGATTGGAGAAAACGTACACGCGCCTAACCATAGCACCTAAGCTAATAATATTTTTTAAAACAGCGTTCCAATGTACGGGACGCTGTTATCTTTTTTACTTCTTTTCCTTTATTTCACTCATTAATTTCTCGAGCAATTCTCCCGTCGTTATTTGTCCGAGTTGACCCACGTCGCGACTTTCGAGAGTTATTTTGTTTGCTTCAATTTCTTTGTCACCAACCACAATCCAGTACGGAATTTTTTCATTTTTTGCGGCACGGACTTTTTTACCCAGGTTCTCATTATTGTCGGCAAAATTTGCTCGAATACCTGCGGTTTTGAGCATATCAAACACTTCTTTTGCATATACATTGTGCGTCTCTCGGACAGGAATCACGGTCACTTGGACAGGGGACAGCCAAAGAGGAAAGTTGCCGGCGTAGTGCTCAATGAGAATTCCCATAAAGCGCTCAAACGAACCAAAAATGGCAACATGGAGAACCACGACTCGGTGTTTTTTACCATCTTCACCCGTGTAATCCATTTCAAAATTGTCAGGTTGGTTAAAGTCCAGTTGAATGGTTGTCAGTTGCCATGTTCGGCCGATAGAATCTTTAACACGAATATCAATTTTTGGTCCATAAAAGGCAGCCTCGCCTTCCTCGATGGAATATTGTACACCCCATTTTTTTACAGATTCAATTAGTATTGATTCGGCTTTTTCCCAGATTTCGTCACTACCAAAATATAATTCTTTCTTTTTTGGATCACGAACGGAAATCTCTATTTTGTAATCATTAAAGCCAAAGAGGACGTAAACTTCATTCATCAGTCCAAAAATCATTTCAATTTCACTTTTAATTTGATCCGGACGAATAAAATGATGAGTATCGTCCTGGGTTAAATTTTTGACACGCAAAAGGCCCGAGAGTTCACCACTCTTTTCGTTTCTATATACGGTCGAGTTTTCTGCAAGGCGTAATGGTAAGTCTTTGTAACTATGCGGTTCGGCATTATATATTTCAAAATGATGGGGACAATTCATAGCTTTCATAACAAATTCTTCGCCATTTTCATCCGTCATTGTAGGCATCATAGCGTCGTATTTACCCATATGTCCACTTCGTATATACAATTCTTTTTTGGCGATGTGGGGAACAGTTACAAATGAATATCCTAGTTTTTCTTTTTTATCTCGGATGTATTTTTCCAATTCGCTGCGAATAATATTGCCCTTTGGCATATACATTGGAAGACCTTTACCAACAAGATCCGAGATGGTAAAAAGTCCGAGCTCCTTTCCGATTTTTTTGTGGTCCCTTTTTTCCGCTTCCTCTCGTTGCAAAATGTATGATTCCAAATCTACCTTGTGTTCAAAAGCTAATCCGTAAACTCGGGTGAGCATTTTGTTTTTTTCATTACCCCGCCAGTATGCGCCGGCAACACGTTCGAGTTTGAATGCGTTCATATCAATGTCCTTAAAATTTTCAACATGTCCGCCTCGACAGAGGTCAATGAATTGACTCGCTCCAGTGCCAGAAGTGTAGGTAGTGATGGATTCACCTTTCGCATGTATTTCCTCAATTAATTCAAGTTTGTATGAATTGCCCGCAAAAAGTTTTTTCGCATCTTCATATGAGATTTCATTTTTTTCGAACTCAGCCCAGCTTTTACCAAGTTGTCGCATTTTGTTTTCAATTTTTATGAAATCCTTGTCTGAAATAGTTTCAGGCACGTCGAAGTCATAATAAAAGCCAGTCTCGGTGGAAGGACCTATTGAAAGGAGTGCTGTAGGGTACAATTCTCGCACAGCAGCACCGAGCAAATGGGCAAGGGAGTGTCGGAGAGGGTGAAGGGGGTCTGTGTGTTCCATGGATGTAGCATAGCATTATTTATTATAAAATAAAATTTTATAATAAATGCTATACTCGCAGTAATGAATAATAGAAAAATAAAAAAATCACATATCGGGAATTTTGCACAAGTTTTGACTGGCAAAATAGGCTCGCCGACTTCACTCGTCATCCATACACTTATTTTCATAGGTTTTTTTGTGGCTGTGCTTTTAGGTTGGAATTTTAATACCATGTTGCTCGTACTGACTATGCTTGTGTCGCTTGAAGCGATTTACCTTTCTCTCCTCATTCAAATGACGGTCAATCAAAACACGCAAAGTCTCGAAAAAGTCGAGAGTGATATTGACGAGATTGAAGAGGATTTTGGTGAGATGCGTAGTGATGTGGAAGAGATTACTGAAGATATTGGTGAAATGGAGGAGCACATCGGTGCAATTCAGGATGAAGTTGAAGAGATCGGAGAGGATGTTGAAGAAATTTCGGGCGACGAAATAGCCGAAGAAAAACGCGATGAAGATACAAAAACTACTTTGGAAAATATACACCTGACATTGCAAAAACTGATGCAAGATGTGGATAAATTAAAAGCAGGGAAGTGATACTGAATGAGCAGGTTTTTTTAGGCCCTCATCATGAGGATATGCTTTAGTTTCTCTCGGTGACGACTGGTTGACATTCTGGAATAATTATGTCTGATACTCTCAGAGGGATAAAAATGTATAACGACAGTGAAAGTTTATGGAATTGGGAAAAAACAGTAATCACGATAATAGTTTCCACCATCTTGACTATTATTGGTTTTGGTTTCGCCTTTATTCAGGGCGCGATGGTGAAACCCTCCGACGCAGTGCGAGCATTGGAAACTCAGGGGTATTCCGATGTACACATCATTGGAGAACCGAAGTGGGTAGCACTTTCGTGGCGAGGTTGTGGGGGCGGAGATGCTGCTCTCTACAACGCTCAAGCCAAAAATCCTATTGGAAAACAGGTTGACGTATTCGTATGCGTCGGTTGGTGGTTCAAAGGTTCAACTGTCCGAAGCAATTAAGTTTCACTTAGGGCTCAATCCGATGCGGATTGAGCCCTATTCTTTACTCCATCATTTTTACTTTTTCTACAAGCACAGACTTTTCTCCATTACGTAGTGAAAGCGTGCCTTTAATTACAATACAGTTGTCTGGGACAAGTATGTCTTGGAATTCTTCTAAAATTTTTGGAAAGACCACCGTGTCTATGAAATCAGTTTTGTCTGTTAACTTCATAAAAATCATTTTGTCACCTTTTTTTGTCATAGTTTCTCGCAAACTTTCAATGATTCCAGCAAGTACCACAGGCTGTCTTTCAACCGCAGTTTCTTTGGTACTTTTAATGTCTTTTAGTTTTGACATTTTTTCTTCGAAATCATCAAGGGGGTGGCCAGAAATGTACAGTCCTAAAAGTTCTTTTTCCCAACTTAGTTTGTTTCCATAATTGAGAGAAGAAACCGTACTTGTCTCAGAAATTGTTTCTAGGTTAATTTCGCTTGCTACGTTTGACTCAGCCATGAGTGAGAAAAGAGAATCTTGATCAGTTTCTTTTTTTCGTTCTTCTTTGTTAAAGGTAAGGAGTCTATCGAGGTTATGCAAAAGTAGATGCCGATAGTCTCGAATATTTTCTCCAAATGCATCGAGCGCCCCAGCTTTAATGAGTGACTCAAGTGATTTTTTATTAAGATTTTTGTCGGTGATTCGGCGGAGGAAGTCTGAAAGTGTGGCAAAGCGACCATTGGCTTTTCTTTCCGTAATAATTGCCGCTGCAATACCTTCGCCGAAATTTTTAATAGTTGTCAATCCAAAACGAATTGAGTCTTTAATTTTAGGACCAGTGCCGCCATCTAGTGGTTCGTAGTCGCCGTGAGTATTTTCAATGACGGTAAACCCTTCAAAAGATTCGTTTATATCTGGCGGCAAGACAGGAATGCCCATGCGTTTACATTCAGAAATAATTTCGGCAATCATTTCAATGTTTCCAGATTCAGCGGTGAGTACAGCAGACATATAAATAGCAGGGAAGTTGGCTTTCATATACGCAGTTTGGTAGGCAACTTTACCGTAGCTCGCTGCGTGGGAATTATGGACGATGATGTCATTAGCAACAAAATTAGCATGCGGAGCGACACTCAAGTCGAATGTCATTTCGGGATCTTTTTTTTCTATGGATACAATTTCATCCCAATGTATGTCGGATTCTGCATGGAATTTGAGTATTGGAGAATTGATACTTTCAGCAATAAGTGAAATAACATCACGAGTATATCCAATTTTTTTCTTATCTATCGAAAACAATCTTTCTGCAAGTCCAGTATTTTTAACCAGTGAAGCAATTGAAATATTTTTTATGAGCATCTCCTCTCTTATCACTGTGAGGATTTCTTTAGGAATAGTATCTTTTGTTCCTCGGGCTTCAACGCTAGAAAGATGATTAGTCAAATTGATAAGTGTGAGTATATCTTCTTTCTTTTTTCCTATAAGATGTGGACCGATATGCTTCGCAAATAATACAAGATTGTCTCGATGAGTCACAATTACCGCAAATCCAATTTTTATATCGTCCCTATATTTCATATTTTTTTTATGAATTGTAGAAAAAATACCAAACCGCAAGAGTAGGTGAGATACTTGACAAGCTAACATGTATGAACTTGTTGCATAATATACAAGACCATTTTTAATAGCTATACTCCCATCACCCTGCCATAGTTTGGCGAGAAAAATAATCTGAGAATCGGGAGTCCATTGAAAAACCTCTTGCGGTATAAACTTTTCAGTAGCTTTTTTATGTGCTAGTCCCATTTCACGAATCCATTTAAATAGCTGATTTCCATTTTTATGATTTTGCTGACCACAATATACTGCTATTGTGTTCTTTTTTCGATCAATGGTGCACTTAATATTTTCAAATGCAAGTGTACTTGCAATAAAATCAAGCACTTCGTTTTCTTGTGAAGAATAAAAATAAATTCCATGAGGATGGCACAGGTTACCCTCTGAAAGAAGGTAACCGAGAGCAGCTGCTTTCCTTGGATCAATTTTCAGACTACTTTTTGTTTTAATTATCCGAGGTATTGCTATTCGAATTCCAACTTTTAGTTCTTCTAGATTTTTCCATCCATTAATGGTGTAAAAAGGATGATTAGCAGTTGCTTTTATTTTTTTGCCACTACGGGTCGTTAATTCAAAAACTTCTTTGATACCATTTTGAATGATGTGGGTAGAAGGTCTTTCAATTAAAGAAAATTTATTTTTTCCAGATAAAGAAAGTGACTGAACAGATATTTTTTTATTTTTTTCAAAAAGTTCTTTAATACTGTACCGACTACCAGTTTTTGTATCTGTGATTATCGTGTCTCCACTTATACATTTGTTAAAACCATAGCCCTGAAATGGTTCAAACAAATTCCAGAGTTCTTCTGCTTTTTCTCGCTTCATTCCACCGTGAAAGACACAACCCTCTACGAATTTAACATGCTGTTTTGCCATTTCTTCTCGGATTTTTTTTCCGATGGCCTTACGGAATTTATCAACTTCTCCCCAGGTATATCCTGCAACTTCAATAGCAGTCATGAGGAGGTCGTCTTGATACACGAGCACACCATATGTACGGTCAAGAAAATCCTTCATTTTTGGATGCATGTATGTTATCGGTTTGGTGCCATGTTTTCGAGCGATGTACTCTTCGATGTTCATCATTGGTCCTGGTCGGTATAATGCCACCATGACATTGATATCGTGAATGGTTGTCGGTCTTAGTTCTTTGAGTGATCTCGTCATTCCGTCACCGTTCAATTGAAATAGTCCTATCGTCTCTCCACGTGCGAGCATTTCAAATGTTTTTTTATCATCTACCGGCACGTGTTCTATATCGATTTTTACTCCTTTTATTTTTTCCGTAATATGCACAGCATCAGCTAAGATCGAAAGGTTGCGAATACCGAGAAAGTCAAATTTCAAAAGTCCAACACCGTCTTCACCGACAGCATGCATGTCGTATTGAGTGATTATTTTATTGTCTCCTTTTGTATCGTATTGTAGAGGAACGTAGTCTGTGAGTGGTGTTGGAGAAATGACCACACCCGCAGCATGAACTGAAATGTGCCGTGCACAGCCTTCTATTTTTTTAGCCATGTCAATGATGGTCTTCACATCGGCGTCTGTTTTATATATTTCCTTGAGTTCTGGCACTTCTTTCAATGCACGTTCAAGAGTCATGGGGAAACCTTGTGCACCCATGGGAATGAGTTTGGCAATCATGTCACCAGTTGAGTAGGGAAATCCGAGTGCTCTAGTCACATCACGGACAGCGCCACGAGCAGCCATGGTACCAAATGTTCCGATTTGAGCGACTTTATCGTGCCCATATTTTTGTCGGGCATATTCGATCATTTCATCTCGACGATTATCGGCGAAATCCATATCGATATCGGGTGCAGAAGGTCGTTCGGGGTTGAGAAAACGTTCAAAGGGAAGATTGTAGACAAGTGGGTTTACATTTGTAATTCCTGCGAGAAATGTGACGAGAGAACCCGCAACAGAGCCTCTGATAGTTGTCAGTATTCCATGTTCGTGAGCATACTGGAGCAAATCGGAGACTACCAAAAAATACGGAGCATAACCTTTATCAGTAATTATTTTTAATTCATATTCCATGCGTTCGAGAAGTTCAGGAGTTTGCTCAAGTCCACCGTTCGCTAAACCTTCTGTGGTAATTCTTCGCAATTCTTCGTCGTATGAAAGTCCACTTGGGACAATGTAATTCGGCAGGAACCATTTGCCGATAGAAATTTCCACATTACATCTGTCGGCAATTTTGGCACAATTTTCGAGTGCATCGGGAATAGCTTTAAAATATTTTTCAGCAATTTTAGGTGAAATAAAAGAAAAGTTGTCGCTGGTTGAATTCAGTTTATCAGAAATATCAGAGTCATTTTGCACCGCCATGAGGGTTTCGCGAGCGGATCTGTCTGACGGGGTAATATAATAGACATCATGTGCAGCCACCACAGGAGTGTTTGTTTCTCGGGCAAAATCTAAAAGTTTTTTCATATTTTCCTCGTGCCCAGCAATTTCCGGATGATGTGTAATCTCCAAAAAGAAGTTCCCAACCCTAGGCAACGCCTCGGGCTGAGTTTCGCCCGAGGCGTTGCCTAGGGTTGGCTCAACATTAAATGTTTTTTTGTACCATTCTACTCTTTCTATTGCTTGTTCAGAGCGTGAAAGTTTTAGTGACTGCAGGATATCAGAGGAAAAAGATGGTGCGATTGCGATGAGTCCCTCATGGTATTTTTCTAAAAGTTCTCGGTCGATACGTGGTTTGTAGTAGAAACCTTCGAGGTTAGCGGCAGTGACAAGTTTTATAAGATTTTTATATCCAATGTCATTTTCTGCAAGCAGGACGAGTCGGTAGCGCTCTTTGTCGATAGAAGTTTTATCGTGCCGAGAGCGATATGCAACATACGCATCAATACCGATAATAGGCTTTACACCAGCTTTCTTGCAGGCTTGATAGAATTCAATGGCTCCGTACAAGTTGCAATTGTCAGTAAGCGCGAGTGCTGGCATATCATTTTTTTTCGCTTCGTCGACTAGCGCATCAATTTTAGGCAAAGCATTGAGGAGAGAATAGTGTGAGTGAGTGTGAAGGTGGACGAATTTGGAGGACATAGTGAGAGTATTATATCATGCTAAACAATAGATTTTCTTTGCGATAGGTTTTTCTTTTGTGTTATAATTTAGTATATGAAAAAAGTTTTGAAAAAAAATACGGCACAGAAAATACTTAATGAAAATCCTGATACTCGACAAGATATTGTCATTTACCAAGATGCGCGTGGAAAGGTTTCCTTGCGTGCAGACATACGCAAAGAGACTATTTGGGCAACACAAACACAAATTGCTTTACTTTTTGATGTTGATGTTCGAACTATTAGTGAACATATTAAAAATATCTATAAAACCGGTGAGTTGTCTCTCAAATCAACTATCCGGAATTTCCGGGTAGTTCAAACCGAAGGAAAACGCTCTGTTGAACGAGAAATTAACCACTATGATTTAGATGTAGTGATCGCAACGGGATATCGAGTAAATTCAAAAAAAGCTACCCAATTCCGTATCTGGGCTACCGAGACACTTCGTGACTACATCATTCATGGCATGGCAGTAAACACCGAACGGATCAAAAAATTAAACGACGCACACCTCACAGATCTGACGAAAAAAATCACATTCATTCAGGAAACTATCCGTCGTCGTGAGTTGGATCAGGGTGAAGTTCAAGGTTTACTTTCAGTTATCAATGGTTATGCAAATTCATGGGCACTACTTCAAAAATATGATGAAGGTGGTTTGACTGTACCCAAAGGTTTGCTTAAAGAGAAAAAGAAATTGGAATATGACTTTGTAAGGGATGCAATTAACGATTTGGCAGATACTCTCATTTCTAAAGATGAAGCGAGTGACCTTTTTGGTAATGAACTCGATCAAACCTTCCAAGGAATTCTCAAAGGTATTTACCAGTCTTTTGGTGGTAAAGAGGTCTACCAAAGCGTGGAAGAAAAAGCCGCACATCTTTTGTATTTTGTTATTAAAGATCATCCATTTTCCGACGGAAACAAACGCATTGGCTCTTTTCTTTTTGTTCTCTTTTTGGAATTAAATAACGTGCTACATCGAAAAAACGGAGAAAAGAAAATTAACGACAACACCCTTGTTGCTCTTGCTTTACTTATTGCCGAAAGCAATCCAACTGAAAAAGATACCATGGTAGCTTTGGTTACTAACTTGCTTGTCTAATTATATGAGTACAATCTTTTTGGCTTTGTAGAAGAGATTGTGTTCTGTCATATTATTGAGATGAAAATAATCATAGGTATTGATGAAGTAGGACGCGGGCCCTTGGCAGGGCCGGTGACGATGTGTGTGGTAGCGTGCGAGGCGAAACTGTATGTGAAGCTGAAAAAAGATTTGAGATTACCGTTAGCCGGCTTCGACAGCAAGAAATTAAAGCCGGTTGAAAGGCAATCATACGCCAAGATTTTAAAATCTTTAGTGTCAAAGATGCCCTTTGACACTTTGGTACGACACTCTGGATTAATATTTGTAGTAATGCATGTTTCAAATAAAATTATTGATGCACGGGGAATTTCTTTTGCAATTACAAAAGCAATAACACGAGCGTTAGTCATTCTACAAAAACAGTTGAAATTTGATCCTGCCGATTGTCACGTTCTCTTAGATGGTGGGCTTAAGGCACCAGTTGAATTTATACATCAGAAAACAATAATAAAAGGTGATGAGAAAGAAAAAATAATCGCATGGGCTTCAATTTTGGCAAAAGTCTCCCGCGATGCACTCATGACTCGGGCCAGCAAAAAATTTCCACAGTATGAATTTGAAAAGCACAAAGGTTATGGTACGGCAAGACACAGAGATGCAATTAACAAATACGGATTTAGCCCAATTCACCGTAAGACTTTTTGCTCATCAATTTTTAGAAATCGGAGAAAATATACTTGACAAAATATATTAAATAGACTATGATATAGAGAGAAGTTAAGGTGTAAAGTCTGGGGTGAAGTGCAACTCCAGCTGTTAATCTTTCAGTATACCATACTCTTTACTCACTTCATTCGCACTCCTGTACCGGAGTGATTTTTTGTATTTGTTGTTCATGATTTCAATTTTTTCTTGGAACTCTTCTCTGGAAACCTTGGAAAGGTCAGTACCTTTTGGCCACCACCATTTGC
>JBBQLO010000002.1:0-50454 GCA_038327915.1 Parcubacteria group bacterium
ATCTCGGAACCTGCCCAATACATTTTTTCAATACAAAATCGTTCTTCGAAATTTAAATGATGATATTTCATATGACAAATTAAAATTAATTTTGCTAATACTTTAATTCTAACTGTCCTACTTCAAAGGTGTCGAGAGGTAACCGAAATTCTCTAGTGGACTTCGTATGTGTACATTCCTATGAGCGCATTGATTTGCTGTATTTACCACGTACTCTTCTCAAAGAAGATGGAACGTGGACACACTGTCCTTTCGTAAACATGTATTTTATTTGACTCGTCGCTTCGGTTTCGTACCGATGCAACTCTTTTATAATACCCAGAAGACTTCTGCACTTATCTGATAACCTTTTCACTTCCCGTTCGAGAAAATATTGAACTTTGTACATTGGAAAAATTTGATGCAAAAGTATTTTTTAATTTCTATCAAAAAATTAATCTAACATCTTTACCCTTTACTTTTGTTTATAGGACAGAAAATATTAAAGATTACCTATAGTGCTTCTCCCAACATTGGTATTCCAAGATGTTTTCTTTTTGTTTCCCCCTTGAATAAATTCTGAACCCTTTCTATATTATCACTTCGCCCCCCTGCGTGTGTTTTGGTGGTGATTGCCATGAAACTAGAACCGAGAAAGACAGTATGTTTGCCAAACTTTTTTGACAGTTTATCCACAAAATCATAGATAACTCTCGTGTTCTCAATTGAGACTGATTCTTCAAAAAGGTCCTGCTGAACTACTGTATTTTCTCTTAATTTTCCAAGTACAATGCCTGTAGCTCTGTAGAGCGTATTCGTTTTGTAGACTACATCAAAAACATCTGCTATTGCGCGAACTATCTCTCCTGGCACAGATACTCCTTGCGATAATTTTATTTCAAGTCCACTATAATTAAAACCTTGAGTTTTAAGAAAAAAATATATTTCTGGTGTGACAAGATTATGTCTTCGAGCTTTGATACACGCACTCTCAATATTTTTTGATAACTGAGAAAAGATAAAGGCTCGGTCTGTAGATGGCGGAGTAAATGTTTTAGTCTTACTAATAGATTGATAGTCATGCTTAATCTCCAAATTTAATTCAAATACCACTTGCCCTCTAAGTTCTTTCCATGTTTCAACATACGGTTTTGAGAGATATTTAGTAACCCATACCTGTTCTTTACACACAAAGTCATGTGCAGTCTTTACTCCATATTTTTGAAGCAGTGCAGAGGTTTGAGGACCAATACCCCAAATTTTTCCAATTGACACCTCCGCAAGATACTGATTGGCTAATTTTAATGGTATGAACGTCAATCCATTTGGTTTTTTCCATTTTGAGGCTAATTTTGCCAACACTTTTGTCGGAGCTAGACCAATAGAGAAAGTCATTCCTAATTCTGTATCCAAATCATGTTTAATCTTCTCTGCAATTTTTTCATATGACATACGAAGTGTACGACGAAGTCCTGTGAGGTCAGCAAAGCATTCATCAATACTGTACTCGTCTACATCAGGTGTATATCGTCTCACAATGGCATACATTCGCTGGGAATAAAGACTGTATGTTTCATAATCTGAAGAGAGAATGATTGCATCAGGACAGACTTTCTTGATTTCAGATAATCTCATGCCTCGAGTCACACCTTGGGCTTTAGCTTCATATGTCATAGCAGACGCAATACCCCTTTCTTTACCTGTTACCACAGGCTTACCTCGTAGTGCTGGATTCTTAGCTACCTCGCATGAGGCAAAGAAGGAGTCACCGTCAATGTGAAGTATTGCTCGTGGATATGAACGAAGAGAGAAAGAGTGCATATTTCTTGAGACTAATATTTACGAACTACCGCTTTAACTACTGCTGCTATTTTTAATTCCTGTGTCGGGTAAATCCGTCCATAATTTTTATTGGCTGGTTCGAGGAATACTTTTCCTTTTTCTTTTCTAAAATATTTAATAGTCCACTGTCCATCAATTTCAGCAATAACAATACTCCCGTCTTTATATTTATCCGTCCGCTCAACAATAACCATATCGCCGTCGTGAATACCTGCGTCGATCATCGAATCCCCTTTTACTCGTAAAATATACGTTGCTTCCTTATTTTCAATCAAATACTCGTCCATACTCATGGTGTCTGACAACTCTTCTTCTGCTGGAGAAGGAAACCCTGCTTCAACTAAGCCGAGTACTCTCGCGTGACCCAACTGCCGAGGAATGAGTCGACCTTTTTTGTCTTTCGAAACAACACCTTCTTCGATCATTTTATCCAATGCATATGACACGGCACTTTTGGTTTTGTATCCAGAAAGTTTTGCAAGCTCGCTAAAAGATGGCATTCGGTGGTGAGAGTTGTGAAAAGAGATGATAGTTTGTTTGAGTGTTTCCATGACCACAGTATATTAGAACGAGCGTTCTAAAGTCAAGAGGGGGTGAGAGGTGGGTTAATCAAATGTGGGTAGTTTGTCGCTATGGTGAACAACAAACAAAGTTGGTATTTATTGATATATAATGTATCCTACTGCATCAGGAGTTCATACAAATATGTCAAAATATTCTCGGTCGGGTGGAAAGTTTAAAGGCAACCACACGACCTTAATTCCCGCCGCAACCATTGTCTGAGATATTGCAAATACTTGTCCACGTGTTACCAATATTTCCCCTGGATTTATAAAAGCTGGTCTTTGTTCCATTAGTGGACGACGAAGAGTAAAAATCACAGGGAAAGATGGTGCAATTATCCTCTCAATTAGAGACAATGTATCTCACCAAGAAGTATTCGTGTATATCACCGAAATGCATAAATCAAAACTTGCAATTGCTCGTGGGTCACGAAATGCTAATCTTAACGTTGCGTTCAGTAAAGGATAACAATATCGCTCGCTAGAAGCCATTGCTTCTAGCGAGCGGTTTCTGTTTTAAAAAAATTAACAAACTCATTTCAAACTTAACAAAAGGCGGTCGCGAGAAACTCGCGACCGCCTGTACCACAGTCTATCTCGTTTGCAGGAAGATTCTCAGATCATCTTGATGAACTACAAGATTCTTATGCTTCCGAGTAAGCTCCGGATTGTATTCTTCCCAATTCCTGTTTACTTCTTATTAAATTTTTGACGTTGAATTTGTTGACTAATAGAATTTTGGGACCGCCCTGGAAAGTGTCCGTTTGAAACTGCTTTTTTCGCAGTGTACCCTACACAGACTAGGTAATTGAGAAATTTTATTTCTTTCATCGTCCATAGTTTTTGTAGATGCAGTTTCGGTTTCCATATACCACACTTAATCGCTTTCTGTCTTATGGCCGAAGGTGAGCGACCTGGTATTGTAATATTTTTTGGTGTGTTACCTTTTTTGATCATTTGTTTTAACAAAAAAAGTTCTTTTCGTTTCCAAACAACAAAACAAAAACTCATTTTGTACGTTTGATACCTAATAGCGTAAAAAGTTCTACCTTCAATGTGCACTTGACCAATGGATTTTCCTTTCTTTATCTGGATGCGAAGTCTTTTTTTTTCAATTTCTGTCCAGCGTATTTTTGACATTATTTCTCCATTTCTAAGCTTGAATGTACAATAACGAAAATTTAATTGCAAGACGTTCTTGGTAGAAAAAAGGACTTTTTCTGGCACAAAAAATCATGCAATTATTTTTCGCAAGAGAGTTTTTTTAAATTTCATTTATTAAAATTATAGAACGCAAACGCTTGATTATTTGCATTCCTACTTAAAATCTGTGTTCTTGTGGCCAGACGCGATATACTTCAATATCGTAAAAAGGATAAAAACTTGAGCAAAATACGAATAACTGAAATTACCGATGATTCTATTACCATTGCTATCACAATCAGTGGTTTGTGTGGACATTACTTTGCTTCTAATACATATGCCGTACAAGCAGAAAAGTTAATGTCGTACGGCCTTATCTGCTTGCGCTCACAGCGTAATTATCGTGGAGAATTCTGGGAACAGTGGTATCTTAGTCGATTATGGGCAGCGCAAGGAGATCTCAAGGACGCCGTGGCTTCGAGAGAAGATGTTGATCCATATTCCTTTCAAGAATCCCAACTTGACAGGGCACTTTTTTTTTAAAACAGTCTGTCAGTTTTGGTTCACTCGATGTGACTGTACAACGATTAGCGATGGTAGTGGATAACTGACTCAATGGCCCTCTCACATTATTGCGGGAGGGCCATTTCTTTTGCCAATTTTCTTTCTAAAACCGTCCGGTCATAAATGAGTTAGTTGATTAGATGTATTTATACAAACAAAGCTCTGATTTCTCAGAGCTTTGTTTGTATAATGTAGTTTATAAAACTACATTGGCATAAGAACAGTGTCGATAACATGTATTACACCATTTGAGCATTCAATATCTGCAGTTATAACTTTAGCGTCGTTGATCATTACTCCATTTGAAGAATCAATTTTAACATCAGTACCTTGTAATGTCATCGCTGAGTGCATTCCCACAACATCTGCTGCCATAACCTTTCCAGCAACTACGTGGTAAGTAAGTATTGCTGTCAGTTTTTCTTTGTCAGCAAGTACCGCTTCTAAAGTTTCAGCAGGAATTTTTGCAAAAGCTTCGTCTGTTGGAGCGAATACCGTAAAAGGTCCAGCTCCTGAGAGAGTTTCAATAAGTCCTGCTGCTGTTAAAGCTGCTGCTAAAGTTTTAAAATTTCCTGCATCAACTGCTGTTTCAATTATGTTTTTCATATATTTAATTTTTTATTTAATAAAATTCTAGTAATTTAAGGGAACACTTTTGACTATATCATAAATTTTTAAAAGGAACACTCTTTTTGTTGCAAAAGGACAAGACGTATTAATAATAAATTCATAAAGTTAACAAATTTGTAAAAAACAATACAATCTAACAGCTAAATATCATAAACTTTGCAAAAATCCTTCTGCTACTTTTTTAAAATTCAATTTCTTTTCCTCATTCATTTTTTTATATTGGACGTCGATAAAACCAAGTCTTCCTTCTTTGGATAATTTGTCATAATGATTTCCTACAAAATTCCAAAACAAAGCATCCCAAATTTTGTCCCAAGATTTTATATCATCCTTCTTTCCTTTTTTAAAATCTGACATTTTTAAAACATATGCTGATCCAGAAATATATGGTTTACTCGTTATCATGCCACCATCTGCATAGAGTGCCATACTATAAACATTTGGTACCATGACCCAGTCATAAGAATCTATATACATCTCCATAAACCATCTATAAACTTGATCAGGCTGAAAACCGCAAAGATTCATAAAATTTCCTATTATCATAAGCCTTGGAATATGGTGCGAGTAGGCTGAGCTAATTAATTTAATAACTGTGTTGTCAATAGGCAAAATTCCTGTGTCTCCAGTCCAAAATGTATATGGTATTTGCTTTTGGGCATTAAAATAATTTTGAGTGCGAATTTCTTTCCCAAGTTTAACATACACGAGTCTCATGTACTCTCGCCAGCCTATTATTTGCCTTAGAAATCCCTCAAGTGAATTTAGTGGCACATCATGATTTTCTGCAAATTTCAGAGTTTCTTCTACCACATATTTTGGTGTCAGTAAGCCTATATTCAAATATGGAGTAAGCACAGAGTGGAATAAAATATTTTCTTTTTCCAGTACCGCATCTTCGTATGGCCCAAAGCTAATCAGTTTATTTTTTAAAAAGAATTGGACGCATTTTTTTGCATCCTTAAAATTTGTAGCATACTGAAAATTATCACTGAAAATAATTTCTTTAGGAATTTCAATATTTTTTGGAATTTTTTTCCTATTATCTTCATCAAAACTCCATTTTCCACCAACAGGTTTACCACTTTCATCTATTAAAATATTTAGTTTTTTACGTTGCCACTCATAAAAATTTCTCATAAAAAATATTTTTTTATGAGTTTTTTGTACTTTAATATACATTTCTATTTCACCATTTGTAGTTAAAAACATCGGTGTTTCTAATGTTTCGATTAAAATTTTATTTTCACTACAAATTTTATTAATTTTTTTCTCTAAATAATCATCAACTAAGTCAAATACAAAAAAAATATTGATTTTATTTTTATTTAAAATTTCTTCTAGGCTTTCTACGATTTTGACTTTATAGTTTTGCTCTTCTAAATAGGTCTTATAGAACGCAAGAGTTTTTGTATGTAGGGCAATTTTTAATTTGTGAAAGTTATATTTTTTAAAATACAGTTCGTCTTTTACTAAAAATACAGAGTCTGTGTGTTTGTTTATTTTTTTCAACAACTCATTGTCCTCAAAAAGTTGATGTGGATATACTAGGACTACTTTCATTTTTTTAAAAGTTAACTAATTATTTTGAAATTTTGCTGTTTTTCTTGCGCTGACGTTCTTGATCTAATTTTACCACAGTGTTTACTACAGTATTTAATATTTTCCCATAGATTTCGGCTATTCCATTTTTTTCTGTTATGAAACTGTCTTTTGCATGTCACACAAATTTTAGTTTGTTGTTTTAAATTTACTTTTTTCAATGGGCTTAGTATAGCAAAATATGCTAAAATGCAGAAATGAAGAAAAAGATAAATATTTATTGGGCAAGGCGCGATTTTCGGTTAACTGACAACCCTGCGCTTTACAATGCCGTAGAAAAAAGTAAGAAAGACGATTCTTATTTTTTGCCTATATTTATTTTAGAGGACTATATGCTGAAGAAAAACCAAACGTACGAATTTGGCTTTCCATCGCGCTACTTTCTGGCAAAAGCTTTGCCCGAGTTTGCACAAAATTTCTCAAGTTTTTTGCTTGTCAAATCTAAAGCGGCACAAGCTTTTGTTAATCTAGAAAAGCAGCTGCGAGCAGATTTTGAAATAAAAATATTTGTTAATGAAGATATTTATATAGACTTTTATAAGCAGGTTAAAAAACTAGAAAATCACAACATAGAAATAGAAGTTTTTAGTGATCAGTTGACTATAAATAAGGAAACCCGAAGTGCTGTTGGTAAACACTATTCTATTTTTACGCCATTTAAAAAAGCTGTGTGGAAGGAGTTTTTGAATGCCCCCACCTTACCCAATATTAATTTTGAAAAAGTTACATATTTTGATATAAACATATTAAATAAAGATTGGAAGGAAAAAATAATCATACATAAATTTGAAAATATTTTAGCGGAATTCTCTCAAAACAGAAAGTTTGAAGCTGGTGGAAAGATTTATGATGTTGACGAAATGTTCAGTTTTAAACCAGATCTCAGTGATTGGTATTTTTGCGAAGCTAATGCATTGAAACATTTTAAAAAATACCTAAAAAATAGTCTAGTTAACTATAAGGAAAAAAGAGATAGTTTGAGTGAAGACGGTACATCAAAAATATCACTTGCTCTTGCTTGGGGATTGGTATCTGCGCGCACATTAAAAAATGAAATTCAAGAATATTTTGGTCAAAATTTTTTAGAATTAGGCGACACTAAAGAAATTTCTAACCTGTATATAGGCCCTTCACATTACATCTCTGAGCTCATATGGCGAGAGTTTTACAAATATCTTTTATTTCACAATCCCCTACTTATTCAGGAAGAGTTTCAAATGAAGTTTATAGGGACAATAAAATGGGCGGAAAGTAAAATCGCCGAGGATAGATTTGTTGCTTGGATAAAAGGTGAAACTGGGTACAAAATAGTGGATGCTGCAATGATGCAACTAGCTAAAACTGGCTGGATGCACAACAGAGCCCGCATGATAGTTGCAAGTGTTCTCACTAAAAATTTAGGGGTTGACTGGAAATGGGGGCAGGAATATTTTCGCGCCATGCTGATAGACTTAGATGAAGCATCGAACAATGGCGGATGGCAATGGGGTGCGAGTGTAGGTGCAGATCCAAAACCAATAAGAATTTTTAATCCTTATTTACAAGCCGAAAACTACGACAAAGAAAATATTTACCAAAAAAAGTGGTTGGGCGAAGATAAATTTCTTTTTGGGCCCGAGCCTCTTATACCTCACAAAGATGCACGTGAAGATGCACTCAAAAGATACGGGCTAGACGGAAAAAAGATGGTTCGCCGAGAGATTATTGATAATTGAGAGTCTATTTGGTATTTATTCGAGAAATACCCTATAGACCCTGCTGCGAGGTATTGACGACACGACAGTTTTTATTCGTTTTGAGCGGTATCTTCTTACAAATATTTTTTTCCGTATCTCCGCATTGATTGTTCAACAATGCGTATACCTTTGCCTTTTTCTGTAATAGAATATGACCCAGTATCCGTTTTTAAAAGCATTTTTTCTTGTTCTAGTTTTTTTAGTTTTAAAGTAAGAGTTCGTGTGGAGATACCTGTAAGAGACCGTTCGAGTTCGCAAAAACGTTGTGAACCAGTAAGAAGATTACGAATAATAAGCATAGTCCATGGGTCAGACAAAAGCAGTGCTGTTTTCATAACAGGGCATGTTTTTTCTAAAGTTTTCATATAAATTACATTGTACCATTAAACAGGTGTAATGTATACTTTACTTTGTAAAGTATTAATACTAGACTTATTTTAATTACTTATAACAAACACATAAACGCATGAAAAATATCATTGATTCATTAAAATGGAGATACGCGGTACAAGTATTTGATCAGGAGAAAAAACTGACAGAGGCACAACTTGATACTGTTCTCGAAGGAGCACGTCTTTCCCCTTCTTCATATGGACTCCAACCATGGAAATTTATTGTCGTAAATAATACAAAAATTCGATCAAAGTTACGCGAGGCTGGCTATGGTCAAGCTAAAATATCTGAGGCTTCTCATCTCGTTGTTATTGCAGTACCGCGTGTACTTGATGATTCGACTGTAGATGAATACATTCAATCTGTCGCGGACATACGGGGTGTGAGCATTGAAAGTTTAGATGGATTCAGTCACGCACTTAAAGGATCAGTTAACGGACGCACACCACAAGAGAGAGTTGAATGGGCTACTCGCCAAGCATATATTGCTCTTGGAATACTACTCGCCACAGCTGCTTCAGAACGAATAGATGCCGGCCCAATGGAGGGCTTTGATCCTAAAAAGTTTGATGAGATTCTAGAACTAAAAAAAATCGGACTTGAGTCGAAAGTAATAGTCGCACTCGGATTTCGTTCTGAAAGTGACGTTATGGCCCACACCCCCAAAGTACGATTTCCAAAAGAAAAAGTGGTGATTGAAATTAATTAGCACTAAGCGTTCGATCGCTTAGTTTGTTCCACCCGAGTACAGGATGCAACTCCCACCAACGATGTGCGACGTCATATCGGACAATTCCCCATATGTGTATTTTTTCTCCGATTGCGGGTAACGGAATAGCTACTTCTTTGATTGTTTCGGCTACGAGTATACCGTTTGAACCTCTTATATTAACATGAACATCTCCGTCGCCTGACTTTTGAATAGCCTCTACTACCCCCTCCACTGAAGCGCGAGGGCCTGTAAAAAAACCGCGGTTAATATACCCGACAGAAACGAGTGGGTAATCTTCTTCTTCGACAGAGATATCTCTGTGATTTATAAAAAAACCGTAGATTGGAGTAACGAAAGAAGGATTGTATAATGTGAAATTAAGCACAAAATCAAAAAAGCAAAATAATATAAAAATTAAAATAATTTTAAAAAACTTTTTTTGAAAAAAATTTCTGTTCATAGCGTGAGTGTATCATATCTACAAAGATATATTTAGTGGTATAGAAACTATAAATCTTATTATTTCTCAATACTTTCTAATAACAGCTTTCACCACAGCTACAACGTGTAAACTGTGAGTAGGGTGAAGTGCCTTAAAATTTTTATTAGCGGGTTCAAGCCAGACTTTACCACTTTGCATGCGAAAGTATTTCAGTGTAAATTCTCCATCTATCTCAGCAATAACTATTTGCATATCTCTCGCAATCTGAGTTTTTTCCACCAATACCATGTCACCTTCTTGTATGTGTGCGTCTATCATAGAATCCCCGTCAACTTCTAGCATGTAAGTAGATTCCTTTTTATCAATCAAAAAATCATTGAGACTAAGAGTATCTCGTGACTCTTCTTCTACGACAGATGGAAATCCCGCCCTAACTAAACCAAGAAGAGATATCTCTCCAAAGGATTGACCTGGAAGCAATCGACCCAAATGGTCTTTTGTGACAAATCCGGCTGTCATGAGTTTATCTACAAGTCGGTATACAGCATTTTTTGATTTAAAACCAAAAAGCTTCATCATTTCAGAATATGAAGGCATGCGTTTTTTGGAGTGATGAAAGGAGATGAGTTTGTTTGTGTATTCCGTGTTCATTGTTTGCTTGTGTGTGAATCCTCAGTTATTTTTTGTTGTTAGTTAAAAACTAAAAGGAGACATAAATTTTGACAGAATTTTTGGAAAAAGGCTACCATATCTTTTCTTTCTCAATTTTTTTGCCTGTTCTTTAAGCATCTTGTGTCTTCGCGCGTCGTCAGAATAATTTTGACCAAAAACTATTTTAAGATCAATTTTATCATTGAGCTTTTGAAGTTCTGTCTCGATAACGTGTCTATAATGTGTCTGTCGATACTCTATTGTGGTCATGGTATTCTGGATAAATAATAATATGTGAACGAGCGTTCACATATTTATAATATACAACTACACTTGCGTCGTCAAACTATTTTTGCAACAGGGCACAAATATACATTTCTGTACATTTTCTCTTTTCAGATAAAATGCTAAAAAATAATCTTAGACCGTTTATCAATGCCATTTATGTGCTAAACTGTTATTTTTAAACCATGAAAATCTATTTTCCTTTTCTTGACGGTGTACGTTTTTTCGCAGCTTTTTGGGTTATGAATTTTCATTATCTTTTTGTTCTCGGTCTATCATCTGACTTGCATTGGTATCGGTATGGAAATCTAGGAGTACAGTTATTTTTTATCATTAGCGGATTTGTCATTGTTCAATCCATTCAGGGTAAGACTACACAGGAATTTGCTATTGGTCGCTTCGTGAGACTCTTCCCTCTTTTTTGGATTCTGTGTACTCTCACGTATATCATCACACTTATAGTACCCCATGCCAATAGTCTGTATGTGAGTGAATACTTAGTTAGCATGACTATGTTTGGAGATACTATAAATGGTGCTGCGCACAATACACTTCGCCTGGTAGACCCTTCCTACTGGACATTAACTGTAGAACTTATTTTCTATATTGCAGTAGGATCATTTGCTCATTTTTTCACATATAAAAAAATACGCTACTTTTTATTATTTTGGCTCCTTCTGAGTATCACTGCGTTTATATTTCACATAGAACAGAATTTTTATATCAAATTAGCTCTGGTACGACACGCTTCTTATTTTATTTTTGGAGGTGCCCTCGCTCTACTCGCTACAAAACAAGCTATCAATCTGTATGAAAAATATTTCGATTGGAGTCTACTTTTTTTAAGTGCACTGTATTCTCTTTATATACATTCGAGAGCTATCCCCGCATACCTGCACCCAAACCCTCTTGACTCGTACATTACGAGCGCAATACTCCTTGTTTTCTTTCTTGGAGTTGGAATCCTGGTGTACACATCTCGATATATAAAAAATCCTCGCATGATTCAAATTTTGCTTGTTTTTGGTGGTCTTTCATATCCTTTGTATCTTTTGCACCAAACAATAGGAAATATTATTATAAATTATGTAACAGACAAATATCATATCCTATGGAACAACTTTGCTATTGGGTTTGAAGTATTTATTATTATTGTTGCGTACATTATTTATATTCAAGACAAAAAAATACGTGCGTGGTTACAAAAGAAAATATTCCTCGGTAAGGGGTAGTGGAACCATGTATTACAACACACTTTTAAACAACTAACTTACACAAATATTATAAAAAGTATGATACATTGTACAAGTATGTATAAGTCTGTATAAGTTTGTACTAGTCATATGTCAAAACAAGAATCAAAATTATTGAACGTCCAACAATCAGCAACTTTTTTAGGACTCAACCCAGCGACCATTCGAAGATGGGCTAAAACAAACCAACTCAATGGAATAAAAGTAGGCAGTCGCGGAGACTGGCGTTTTACTGAAGAAGCACTTTCACAACTAACACGTAAACCAAGTATTCGAGAAGAACAACGTAAATTCGTGAAAATTAAAAAATTAATCACAGAAAACTGGGACTCAATCCAGAAGTCTGCAACTGCACACCACACATACCTCATCGGTGGTGATCCACTTCCACCAGAACATATCTCAAAATACAAAAACCTCCACACACAAATGATTAAAGCTATTGCACACAACCTTCATGATTTTGAAAAAGGAACAACTCATTTTAATATACTCGGAGTAGAGCTCGCTAAAGAAGCCGTCCGAGATAATCTGACTATAGAGGAAGCAGTCGACGGTACTATTTTTATGAAGCAAGCTATTTGGAAGACTCTTGAAAAAACAGGTATTTTAAACGAACTCTCCACTCAGGATGTGTATGAGTTCAGCCAAATCATAGGAAGTTATTGCGATATACTCGCTTCAAAAATCGCTTTTACATATCACAATGTTCTCAGTGAAAAAATTTCTGCATCCGAAGAACGGTTTAAAGCACTTACTGAAAAAAGTGCAGATGCCATTGCTCAAGTAGATAGAAAAGGTAAAGTCTTGTATGCGAGCTCGTCAACACAGGAAGTTCTTGGCTATACTCAAGAAGAATTAAAAAAACTAAATAATCCCTTTGAACTCGTGCCTCAGAATGAAAGAATAATTATAACCAAAATTTTTGCAAAAATTCTATCAAAACCAGGCGGTATCGAAAGAGTAAAATACCGTGTCTTGCATAAAGGTGGTCATCACATATGGGTTGAATCTGTTATGACAAACTTACTCAGTGACCCCAACATCGCTGCTGTGGTTATAAACTACAGTGATGTGACTGAACGCACTCAATCCGAAGATGCCCTCAAAGAAAGTGAGGAGCGACTACGTATTGCTCTGGAAGCAGGTCAAATAGGCGTATGGGACTGGAATATACAAACAAATACTTTTGTTTGGTCTGACAGAGTGTATGAATTTTATGGTGTCGCAAAAGAAGACTTTGATGTTACCCACGAAAACTTTAGTAAGTACATGTTTCCCGATGACAGGAAAAGAGTAGAGGAAGCTATAAAAAAAGCACTCGAAGGTAGCGAGGAATACGATATTGTTTCTCGTATTGTGTCTCTCGAAGGAAAAATAAAATGGTTATCTTCTCGTGCGGTAGTAACGAGAGACAGTAAAGGAAATCCGCTTCGCATGCTCGGAGCAACGTCTGACGTCACTGAACAAAAAAAAATTGAGCAAGACAAAAATGATTTCGTCAGTATTGCAACTCATGAATTAAAAACTCCTGTTACCTCTCTCAAAGCATATGCAGAAGTCATGCAAAAAACTTTTGTCAGAGCAGGAGACACAGTTTCAGCTCGAAATTTAGGAAAAATGAATTCGCAACTTGACAAGTTAACAAGTTTGATTGGAAGCATGCTCGACTCTATAAAAATTGATTCTGATAAATTACTTATGCGAGAAGAATTATTTGACTTTGACAGCTTAGTAGAAGAAATTGTGGAAGAAATGCAACGGACTACAGAAAAACATAGCATTTCTATCCGAGGTAAAACAAAAAAAAGTATATATGCAGACAGAGGTAGAGTTGGTCAAATACTCACAAATCTACTTTCAAATGCTATTAAATACAGTCCTCAGAGCGACTCGGTGTTAGTGCAATTATCCTCAAATTCCAAAAATATAACTCTCAGTGTGAAGGATTTTGGCATGGGAATTTCAAAGAAAAAACAACCCTTTGTTTTTGAAAGATTTTACCGAGGTGTTGGACCAAAAGAAATAACTTTCCCCGGACTTGGACTCGGACTATATATTTCACGAGAAATTGTCAAAAAAGAAGGCGGAAAAATTTGGGTTAAAAGTATAGAGGGTAAAGGTTCAACATTTAGCTTTAGTTTGCCTGTAAAGAAACAATAAAAAGATGAAGAAAAAAGTGTCACAACCAAAAGTCATTCTGCGGAAGAAAATTATGATTGCTGATGATGACCCAGCTATTGTTGATTCTCTCACCATGATGCTCGAGTACGGTGGATACGAAGTAACTTCAACTTTAGATGGAGCGACTATTTTAAATACGAAGAGTCCGCTACCCGATCTCTTGTTACTCGATATTTGGATGTCTGGAGAAGATGGAAAAGAAATATGCAAAACTCTTAAAAGTAAGAAAAAGACGAAACATTTTCCTATTATTTTACTTTCTGCTAGTCAAGATATAGAGAAAGCGGTGAAAGAGTCTGGAGCAGATGGCTATATAGCAAAACCTTTCCAAATGAATGATTTATTTGCAATGATTGAAAAATACACTTCGTAAGTTAAAATGAATACACACAAAACAGAAAAAAATACTAAAAAAGAAATTCACGCACTCATACATGATCTTCGAAATTTGTTGAGTGCAATATACAATTTTACTCAGATTTTAGAACTCTCTTTTTCTACGCATGAAATGGAGAAGGAGAAAAAAATAGTTCAACATATTTATGAATCTGCACAAAAAATGGAACATCTCATGCGCGTGCATACGGACAGCGCTCAGGGTACAGAGGACACGCACATCTAAAGGATACAGGGTTATTTTTTAAGCACATTCCAGATATCCGGATCTGATCCACCATCAAGTTTAAAAATTACAATTCCCCTTACACCAAGCTTTTTAGCCAAAGTAATTTTAGCCGAAATGGCTTTCGCATCACTCCACCAAAGAAGTCGAAAAGGTGCCGAGTCTGTGTTCAACTTTACTTGTCTTAGAGTCGGAGAACCTGTGGAATAAGTGACCGCATTTTGTCCAAATACAGATGTATCAAGCGAAGGGGTTGTAGAACTCGAGGGTGGTGTCGGCGTGGTTAGAGAAGTAGATGTTGGAACATATAAAAAACTTATTTCTCCTGCACTGTTGCGTGTAGGGCTTATGCCATATGCGGAAGCAATATCAAGTGCATATTTAGGATTAAAAGATGTCTTTCTCTCGTATATATAAGCTCCATTGTCGGGAGTAACTGTATACAAATATCCATATGTTGCAACTCCAATAACTAGTTTCTTTTTTGAAATAGTTTTTGCGGCGAGGCGTATGACTTTTTCTACCCATTGCGGGTCTGCCACAGGGACATACGGTAGAGAAGTTTGTGTATTGAGTGTGAGATCAATGGTTCCCTGGTCGTAGGTCATAATTCTGACACGATCGCAATATGTATTGATCGCTCCATAGTCATTAGCATATGTAATGTCATTCGGAGGAGTTATAAAACGATCTTCAAGAGGTGTCCGTGCTTCAATAGTACAGCTCAGTATTTTTTTACCTATTTTAGCTTTGCGGAAAGCTTTCTGTACGTCGCGGAGGAAAAAAGAAAAATATTTCTCTGTTTTAGAATCTTTGCCTTCATAATCAATATCGACTCCATCAAAATTATTCGACATTACCATGTCCACGAGTGCATGCACATGTGCTCTGCGTAATGCAGGACTTCGTAAGACCGTGTCAATAGCTGTGGGGCTACTCCACATAACCGTAGGTATTATTTTGACTTTATGTATTTTTGCAGTAGCAAATAAGTTTGGCCACGGGAGAGAGTTTATATTCATCATATCGTATAAGCTACCATTATTTTTAACTGTATATCCAAATGGACTAAGTTCAGAAAAAAGACCTATGTGACCAATAGCTTCGAGAGTACCCGTTGCTTTTCTCCAATATGGAATCCAAGCCGAGACTTCAATTGGGTGACTTTGAACTAGCTGTGTTTTGGATTTGGGGTGACTATTCGCAAATACAGGAAAAGCTACACTCATGAGCATTATATATAAAAAAATTTTGAAAATATGTTTTGTTTTGTGGATATTCATCATATATATTATTGAAATTTCGATAGTGTCGTCGAACTCAATTCACTTATAGTAACAAATGAATACCCTTCTTTTTTAAGACGTCTAATGACCCTCGGAAGGGCTCGTATGGTGTTATCTCGAGGGTATCCAATATGTGTGTCTCTTCCATCATGCATTACAACTATAGTGACAGGCTGCATATGTGTCAGTATTCTTCTTTCAATTTGCTTACTCGATGAATGCTTGTGGTCCCAGTCGACCGGATCAATGTTCCACAATACTATTGTATACCCTTCTTTGGTAAGTTCTGCTCGCATGGCAGAAGATAAAATACCGTATGGTGGACGAAATAGTTTTGTATGGATACCAGTGGTAGAAACAATTACGTGGTCAGCGAGTGACAATTCATTTCTCAGTACTTCCGGAGAAGACGATCCGAGATAACGTGGGTGGGTGTAAGTATGATTACCGATTTCATTTCCGTCTGCGACTATTCTCCTTGCTATGGTAGGATATTTTAAAATATTATTTCCTGTGCAAAAAAATGTCGCGTGTACACCCTCTTTTTTTAAAATATCTAAAATCTGCCATGTAGGAGTTCCGTATGGTCCATCATCAAATGTCAATGCGATGACTTTCTGCATTCTTTTCTCTACTATTTTTTTTACTACTTTTATGTGCACAACAGTACTTGTACCAATCTGCGTTTCAAGTGCCGAGATGCGGAGTGGAATTATAATAGTTGCTAAAATTAGTGCAAAAGACAACACATGATGCAAGTGAGGATAACGCATTTGTATAAAATAAAACCTAGATATGGCATTTGTAATCATCATTAATATAGTATAGCACTTATAAAAAGTGTTTTGAGCAATGAAACAAAAGAATTTAAAACCTCATTAAGATTTTTTTACAGCTAGTTTTGTTACAAGCCATAATTTGATATACTAGCTGAATATAATTTTAATTACGTAATTACATCATATATCATATGAAAACAATGACATGTGCTCAGATGGGAGGCCCGTGCGACACAAAAATAACTGTAGAAACAAAAGAAGAAATGATGAAAGCTGCAATGATACATTTAGAAACAATGCATCCTGAAATGGCTCAAACTATTAAAGAAACACCCCCGGAGGACCCAATGATGGTTGCGTGGGGTCAAAAATTCGCTGCAGATTGGGAAGCATCCCCCACTATAGAATAATTACACGTATAACACATAAAAAAACACATATGAAATATATATATATTGCTGGAGGATTACTGTCAATTTTTCTCCTCATACCCTCTACTCATGGACGAGTTAGTGCAGAAAATATAGACGGTACAATTCAAACCATGACCCAAACTACTGCCAATCCTGATGCACAATCTCAAATACAAGCTTTGATAAAACAAATCGAAATACTTCGGGACCAAATAGATAAAATTCGTCACACAAATACTCCGCAAGAAGATTTACACAATTTATCTCATGATGGTGACTTTGGACATGACGCACAAACGCAACCAACGCACATGTGGGATCAAGCATCGAGTACGTCTATGTTTGGAACTACGACACCAAATATGCAGTGCTTTGGAAATCGAAAATTTAAAATTGGAGACCATGGTGACGATGTTAAACAGCTTCAAAATCAAATGGGAGTTGATTCTTCGGTCTATTCTGGTAAACCTACTGGATATTTTGGAAATCAATCGCAAAAAGCTTTTCTAAAGTTTAAAAGAAAAATGGGTGATAAAATCTGTCACCCATATATGCAAAATAGCAGCCAGAATGATGGACAAAATAGTATGAAATATAGTGACATGAAAGACAGAATGGATGACCACCAAGATATACACATTCAAGTAGGCACGACGACAGCTATCAACATGACGAGCATCAGCATTATGTCCAAAGATGGTTCAACTCAGACATTTTCTATCGCTTCAAGCACTATTTTCCAAATGTTTGTAGCAGGCAGTGAACCAAAAGTAGGATTAATAACAGATATTTCAATCGGTGATTTTGTAAGAATTCATTTTAAGAAAAATCAAGATGGAAATATGCTTGCAGTGCATATCATGAAAGGAATACCCCAAAACCCTCCTTTTATGCAAGGAAGGTCACAGTCAGAAAATAGCGGTGACATGATGAATGGAAAAAAAAAGACAGGTGACCATTAGATCCAAACCTTATAATGCTTACATACTTCCAAGCAATTATACTCGGTTTGCTTCAGGGTATAACTGAGCTTTTCCCAATTTCTAGTCTCGGTCATAGTGTGATTTTACCTAAACTATTTCACTGGAATATAAACCAGAGTGGCAACTTCTTCCTTATCTTTCTTGTAGCTACCCACCTCGCCACAGCCTGTGTTCTTTTCGGGTACTACTTAACGGATTGGCTCGCAATAGGTAAAGGTGTGCTCCGATCTCTCAAGGAACGCAAAATTGACGAGCAAGACACGTATGCAAAGCTTGGCTGGCTTCTTGTGGTTAGCACTGTACCAGTTGGAATTCTAGGGCTTTTATTTGAAGAAAAAATAAAAAAACTATTTGCTCAACCTCAATATGTTGCTATGTTTCTTGTGGGAAATGGTCTCATGCTAGGAGCAATGGAGATATTTAAAAAAAGAAAAGTGACAGAAATACAGACAGAGACACAGCAAACGCATAAAGACATCACCCAAAGTAGTGACGCTCGAATTGCAAAGCTACGATGGACTCAGGCAATAGCCATCGGCTTTGCCCAGGCAGTTGCACTCATTCCAGGATTCTCTCGCACAGGGTCAACACTCGGAGGTGGACTACTCACAGGACTCCATCACGAGGATGCTGTGCGATATTCTTTTCTGCTCGCAACACCAGTTATCCTCGCGGCTAATATACTGAAATTACCTGACTTGTTTACAACCCATACAGATGCAAATGCTTTTGGCCCTCTACTAGTAGGGTGCGCATCTTCCGCTATCGCCGCTTATTTTTCTGTTCGATTTCTTACTCGATATTTCAAAGAAAACAGCCTTACACCATTTGCTATTTACTGTATTGTATTTGGAATATTTACTTCTCTCATTTTCTTATGACAGCTCGATAGATTTTTTTCCAGTCTGAAACCACGTGAAAGCAAAGGTTGCTAAGCCCAGGAGTACAGATGCAATTCCATGTTTAATGTGCACGCGGGTCGAGTAGGCTTCAAAACCTGGCATATATCCAGGCAGAGATCCTGCTGGCACATTTAAGTATTCGAAGGCGAGTACAAAAAACGTAATACCAATAATAACCGAAAGGCCTATAATTAATTTTTTATTCATGACGGAAGTATACATTAAATAAATTTAAAAAACACCGATTCAATGAATCGGTGTTTTTTTATTTATTTAATTATCTTGTTTGATTTTTAAAATATAAGTAAAGTTACCGTCTCGTGGTTGTACTAAGTGGAGTATTTACAACACCTGCTGACAAAGGAATACCTGATCCGTCACCGTACATCATGGGCTGGTATCGCATCATGCGGTAGTACCCACCTCCTTCACTTGCTTCAATACGATATTGTAATTCCCCTACTTTCATACCAATAGAAAAAATCGAAAAAATGATAAAAATACCTAGAAACCATCGAAGTATGACGTGACGTCCATGCCCATGATACCCGCACATTCCCATACACATTCCTGTGCTCCCTACATTACACGTACCACACATACATCCATTTGGATGCATGTTGTTACTATTTTTATTATTGTCTTGCATTATTTTTGTACATTATATGAATAATATATGAACAGTATAACATATTATTTTTGTTTCAAGACAATAATTTTGTACACATTAATAACTGAAATAAATAAGGACAAAACAATTGGTCCAAAAATAAATCCTAGCGGACCAAAAAATATAAGGCCACCAAATATTGAGAACAAAATAAATAAAGGTGAAACATCTAAACCTTTACCAAAAAAGTAGGTTGTTAAAATATTATCTACTAAAAAAATAGTGAGTATTCCAAATATACCGAGCAAAATGCCCTGAGCAATATGGTGTCCGAGTATAAGAACAATAACAGCAGGGACTATGGCAAAAGGCGTCCCGAGACCTGGAACAGCTGCAATTATGGCGCCAAGGCTTCCCCATAGCATTGGATTAGGAATACCTGCCACATACAAGCTTCCTGCTAAAAGGATCCAACGAATTAAGCCAACAAAAAGAGTTCCTTTAATAACGGAATTAATAGTTGCTTTTGTAGAAGCAATAATTTTTTCAGTATGTTCGGACTCGAAAGGAGAAAGTTCAACAATAGATTTGACTATACTCTGTCCATCACGAAGCATAAAAAAGAAAGCGAAAAGCAAGAAAAAAGTTTGGAATACAATGTATGCAGTTCCTGAAATTAAACCTGCTAGATTTGATGAAACAAAAAGAGCTGCTCTGTCTATATATTGGGAAACATTAAAAGTAAAATTTGGAAAAAAATGCTGAACAGGAGTCTCTACTGTCTTTTGTAAAACAGAGATATAGTGGGATTGGCCAGTGGCAAAACTAGTCACAAGACCCTGCGAATCTTGGAAGATAAGAACCCCAAGGCCAAGTAGTGGTGCAATTATAAATATAAGTCCTAGTATCACAACCCCTCCTGCCACAAGACTATTACCTCTGGGAAATATCCTTGTGAGTTTTTCGTACACGGGCCATACCAGGACAGCCAGTACTGCCGCAAGTACAATCACCGGAAAGAAAGGCAGGAAAACAAGGAAAGTGAGCAAGCTTATCCCCGTCAGAAAAACAAAAAGCGAATTCATTTCCAATTTGTTTTTTTCCATATATGGTTTAGTATGCAACTAAATACCAGTTAATGCAATCCGTTTATACCAAAATTTATATGCATCACCAGTAACGTGAAATTGATCGGTAGCATAGTAGAAAGTTGTGTTTTTTGAAAAAGGATCACGTGAACCTGCATAATAAAGATCAACGTAAGTTACTCTAGCTGCTACGGCCACCTCTTCAAATGCCCTGAAAAATTGTCGGCTACGGTAGCTATAAAACCAACTGACTGGCGGCAAGAATATGGGTGCATGACCAACATCTCCTGCTGTCAAAAATATGACCCTATCTGCGTGAGCACGGGCAAGGAGAAGAAGGGCCTCAAGAAGTTGTTTTGTGTTCGTCAAAGGTGACATTTGTACAATATCGTTGGCACCGAGCTGAATGATGATGACGTTGAAATGAATTTCAGGTTCCGTAGACACAAGAGACTGCATGACCAAAAGACCATCATTAATTTTTGAACCACTGACTGCAAGATTTATTATTTTTGCTTGAGGATGATCGTGAGAAAAATATCCCGCAATTGTTTTATCTTCAGACCGAGCACCTACTCCCACTGCCAAGCTGTCTCCAATAAACAGGGCATTTGAATTTGGGCGAGCGGGTGTGTATGAAAATGGGTGTGTATGTTTGACTAATGCAAGACTTATGCGCGAAAGTCTGTATATGCGTAGGCTTTGATAACCCAGAAATGCAAATAAAATGAGAGAAAAAATAAAAATGTATTTCATGAATTTAATTGAAAAAACGACTTATCACTGCTATAATAGTGTAGTTAATATATTTATCTCATAATTTTATGATTTCTGGATTTAAACAATTTATACTTCGTGGCAATGTCATTGACCTAGCCGTTGGCGTCGTTATAGGTGCTTCTTTCAACAACGTGATTACTGCACTCGTAAAAGACGTATTAACGCCTCTTATAGCAGCAATTTTAAGGGCGCCAGATTTTTCAGGTATGAAATTTACCATTAATGGAAGTCAATTTATGTATGGAGATTTTATCAACAATCTTATATCTTTCATACTTATAGCTGGAACTGTTTATTTTTTTGTAGTCGTACCTCTAAACAAACTTATTGCACGCATGAATCCAGAAAAACCAATACAACCAAATACCAAAAAGTGTCCCGAATGTCTTTCTGAAATTCCCTTAGAAGCACGTCGTTGCTCTCATTGTATTGTCCAACTTGTATCGTAGAATAAAAGGTAAAAATAACTTTAGTGTGTTTCCAAGTCTAAACAAACGGAATTCATGCAGTACCTTTTGCCACTGCCAGTAGGACCATCATTAAATACGTGTCCGAGGTGTGAACCGCACCGAGCACAAAGTACTTCTGTGCGTTCCATGCCCATACTCTTGTCTGTAATTTCTTTGACACTCCCTTGTATAGCTTGATCAAACGATGGCCATCCAGTACCCGAATTAAATTTAGCGGTAGAATCAAAAAGAGGATTTCCACACACCATGCAGGCATACATGCCCTCTGCCGTCTCGTGCAGGTATTTTCCACTTCCGGGGGCTTCGGTACCTTTTTCACGCAAAACATGATATTGCTCTGGTGTAAGCTTTGCTTTTATTTCTTCTTCGGTTGGAATTGTGTTTTTGTCTGTATTATTCATATTAATTTTAGTATTATTTTTTTACATTCTACTGCTTTTTTAATAATTTTACAAATTGTTTTTTTACTTTCTCCAGTTTTGGATTGATAGATACTTCGCAATAAACCGCTTTGGAATGTGCCGTATTATAGTTTTTATCTTAGTTTTCTGCTGAATAAATTTTCAATCGGAACTATTTCTGTGACGATTTTTGCGTATAACATATCAATCTTTTATATACTTCCATATTTTAGAATGTTGCGTCTATGTTCGGCATATGTTTTAGCATAGTACATCATACCGTCTTGACCAGAAAAAAAATAGAGATATAGGGTTTCAGTTGGAGCAACGGTGGCACGTATAGAATCAAGTCCCGGGTTACTAATGGGTGCGGGAGGCAAGCCAAGGTGAATATACGTATTATATGGTGAATTTATTTTTAGATCAGACTTTGTTAGCTCATACGTATTTTTACCATTTACGTATTTGAAAGATGAATCTACTTGCAATGGCATACCGATTGACAAGCGTTTCCATAAAATTCCTGCGACTATTTTTCTACTTTTAGTGGTTGATGCTTCTCCTTCGACAATAGAAGCCATGACAATAATATCTTTAAACGAATGAATCAAAGTATGTGACTGCGACGTCACAGCAGTTTTGGCATCAAAATTCGCTCGCATTAATGCAATCAATTCCTGTGAAGTTGTAATAGGCGACACAAAATATGTATCTGGAAAAAGATAGCCTTCATGTTTTTTTGCAAGAGTTAAAAAATCTTTCGCTGTTGAACTACTTAATCGAGTAGATAGATAATCTCTGATTTGAAAAACATTCCATCCTTCCGGAATTGTTAGTTTGACTAGCGTCAAATGAAAACTGCCCCGAAGAAGTCTGTACGCCAACACAGTTGCACTTTCTCTTTTATCTAAAAGATAATCCCCCGCAATAACTTTCTTTTCTCCGCCGAGAAAAATAATTGTACTCTGAAAAATAATTTTTGAACCAATAACGTGTTTATTATACAAATCGGATGTTATTTGAGTAACGGATTTTCCTGGTAAAATGGTGACAATAGAACCAATTGGAAACGATTTTGGTGTATGAATAAAATAAGCAAGACTAAAAAATAAGATAAAAATAATTACTATTATCCATACTTGTGTTCTGGAAATTTTTTTTAATAAGGACACGATGACTTCGCTGTATAACATGTAAAAAAGTAATTGAATTCTTACTGAGGTAAATTTGACGGTGCCTCGGCCTTTTTTGAAGCAATACGAACAAAAGTCGGCGTACCAGCAACTCCTCCAGGAAAATGGTATATAGTTGCTAGCTCCTCCGTGTTTAAAATAAAATATGGACGCTTGAATTCGTTGTAAAAATATGCCCTTCGTTTATATGCGTCGAGCATACGCTGTTTTTCAAAATCAACACCCTTTATTTTTATAAACTGCCAGGGATATTTAACTCGAGCGCCCGTTGCTCTGTCGGGTTTAAATCCATTGAGAGTGTTGGAATTAAAATGCGTTAATCCCCCAATAAGTCCACCAATGTAGTTAGCGTCAAAAATATCTTTTGGAGCAGTAAATATGACTCGCATGCCCACGTCAAAGCCAGGCTTTGAAACACTTCTCTCAAGGGCACTGATTATTTCTTTTTCTCCATCAGTTGGAAGTCGTCCTTTTATTGTTTTACCGTCCTCTTCTTTATCTTTTATTTCATCAAATATTTTTTTTATTTCTACTTTGGCACCTTTTTCCCATCTAAGATCGACCATTTTACCAGTTTTTGGATCTTTATCTTCTGCTTTGTGAGCCCTTAAAACGATCTGGATCCACGCCTGCTGGCCTTTTTTAAGCGAACCAAGAAATTCAATAAGTGGGGTTATGGGATCGACCTTATACTCTTCTTTAGGATCCTTATCCATCCCATAGTCAATGTATGTTCTAATGGGATATGAATCTGGCTTATTTAATTTAAACTCAGTTCCCCACAAGCCAACTGTTGCTGGGTCATAGGACACAGGAAGGGTGTAGTCTGAAACCTCGTAGACTTCAATTCCTGGAAATTGCGAATACAAATTAGACTCTAAAAGATTGCGGTAACCTTTACGAGACCAAATAAAAAAATGAACACCACCGTCAATAGAAACAATTTCAAGTGAAAACGATGGTCTCACTTGTCCTTTCCAATATTTGTCGTACCAGGTAGCTTCTCCACCTGTTTGATAAAGGTTGTTTAAAAACAACTCCATGGCACGCGGAGATTTAAACATATCTCGGGGCACTTTTATTTCTAGAAGCAAGTAGCTTTGAGCTGTAAAAAATTTTGCTCGCTTATATGCAATCCACAATTCAGAAAGAATGAAAACAAGGATGCCGGGTACCCACACAAATGACGTATAGTAAAGAAATTTAAGAGTTAATTGAACACTCGAATTATGAAAAAATTGAATATATGGTTCAAACATGTGTATAGTATATCGAAATCCACATAAAAAAACCACCGAGACTGGTGGCTTTTTTGTCTATGCAATTGAGTACTTCCCATCCTTCATTTTTTTAAATAATTTTGGGTTCTGAAGGTTTACCATAATGGTATTTTCCTTAACGTATCTTTCTTTGAGTACTTTTTTAACAATGTCTTCTTTAGTCATTGGACCGTTTTTTTCTATCACTCCACGAATAACGTCTTTAACAACACCAGACATATATCCCCACTCTTTTAAGGCATACAATCCACGACCGACGAGCACAAAACGTGAATCTTTAATGAGTTCATTGTGAGTAGTTGCAACATGGGCTTTTTTCTTAAATAATTCAGTTATGAGTTTTGCAACTTCACGAAAATGAATTGGTGAACCGTGTCGGCGAATGACGAGGAATGCATAATCTCGCATGCCTTTTGCTTTAATATTGGAAGATCCACTTTTACCCCATTCTCCGAGTGGATTTTTATCTATTAACTTAGACAGCGCAAGCCATCTTTTCGCTATTTCTTCATTTTTGTATTTATCCGACACATCTTTGACTTGTTCGAGGAAGCGAGCAACCATATCTGGTTCAAAAAGAATTTCATCATCTGAAAGTGTATTATAAAGGTTCCGAAGAGAAACATCGATTTTCTTTGCAATCTCCTTGTCTACATGCCAACGATGTTTGAGTGAATCGTCTTCACGTTCCTTTGTAAAGTCTTCACCAACAACAAGAAGAAAATGGGCGTGGTTTTGAGTGCTTTTATCTTTGGAGAAATGTGAGAGAAGATTTTCTTCAGATACCACAACTCCGAGGTTTGTTATTACTTCTTTCATTTCATCAAATACAACTTTTTCCTTGGCGTATTCCTTTGACTTACGAATATTTATTATAGAGTAATTCTCTATTTGGCGAACACGCTCACGAGTAATTTTGTATTTTTTACCGATTGCCTCAAGTGTCATGCGTTTGGTTTCTTTGCCGAGTCCAAATCGGCCCGAAAGAACATCTTGAGCCCGAGGGGAAAGTACGGACAAAAGGCGTTTTGTAACTTGTTTTGGTTTAAATGTAATGGTTGTTTTGTCAGTCATATTGTTTATTTGTATCATTGTTAGTTATATAAGTCAAATGCGTGTCAAGTCTCACAAAAAAACACACTGAGGTAAACACTCTACACAACAAAATTCACAAGCCTGAGAGGAACATACACCACTTTTTTAATCTCATTACCCAACAACCACTTATCCACAGCTGGCAATGCTTGTGCTACTGTTACGATTTCAGATTCCACAGTATCCAAAGCAACAATTATTTCACCTCTTACTTTACCATTAACTTGTACTACAATTTTTACTTGACTTTCTTTCATTTTTTCAGCATCGACTTTTGGCCATGTCTCGGATACGATGAGTGTCTTGTGGCCCAGTGCATGCCAGATTTCTTCAGCAACATGGGGAGCAAAAGGTGTTAGGATTTTAAGGAACATTTCAAAGTCTTTTTGTGCAGTCGCATCTGACTTTTCCATTTCATTGACTAAAATCATCATTGCCGAAATAGCAGTATTGAAAGCAAAATGTTCTATATCATCACTTACTTTTTGAATGGTTTTATGAATAAGAGTCTCGAGCCTTGTGTCAAAAGTGCTGTCAAAGGGCACCTTTGACACTTTCATAGCTAACCTCCACACCTTCTCTACAAACCGCCTTGAGCCTATTATATTTTCAGTACTCCATGGTAAAGAAGCCTCAAAGGGGCCCATAAACATTTCGTACACACGCAAAGTATCTGCGCCATAGGTCATGACTATGTCATCAGGGTTGACTACATTGCCCCAACGCTTGCTCATTTTTCTATTATCTCCTCCCAATATCAATCCTTGATTTCTTAATGATTTAAAAGGTTCATCAGTCGGCACGAGACCGAGGTCAAACAAAAACTTATGCCAAAATCGTGCATACAGCAAGTGCCCTGTCGCATGTTCAGCCCCACCGACATACATATCTACATCTTGCCAATAATCAATTTTTTTTCTATCTGCAAAAACTTTTTTATTTTTCGGATCCATGTAACGTAGAAAATACCACGAAGAGCCAGCCCAGCCTGGCATGGTGTTTGTCTCGTATCCTTTTTTAACCCATGCCGTCACCTTAGCCAATGGCCCCTGTCCCATACCCGTTGGTTCATATGAAATAACTTTTGGTAGTTTCAAGGGCAATGTACTTTCTGGCACTTCATGGATAACCCCTTCAGTATCACGAAAAAGCGGTATAGGCTCGCCCCAATACCTTTGACGTGCAAATATAGCATCACGCATTTTGTATTTTGTAACCATTTTCCCTCCGACGAACTCTGTAATGGCTTTCTTGGCAGTTTCCGAATCCATACCGTCAAATTTTCCAGAATTAATAAGTGTTGAATATCCAATAAAAAGTTCTTCTTCACTCGTTAATACTTTTCGTACCGGTAATCCATACTTTTTTGCAAATTCAAAGTCGCGCTCGTCGTGAGCAGGTACAGCCATAACAGCACCAGTTCCATAAGAAGCTAGCACATAGTCTGCAACCCAGACCGGCACTTCTTCCCCATTCGCTGGATTTACAGCTTTGACTCCTTTTAGCTCAACTCCTGTTTTTTGCTTTGCGTCATCAAAGCCTTTGACAGAGCCCGGTGCGTCTAATATTTTTTCTATATATTTTTTTACTTCTTCCCAATTTTCAATTTTGATTTCTAATTTTTGGTCTTTGATCTTAGATAAAAGAGCATGCTCCGGCGAAATTACAAGATACGTCACACCGAACAACGTATCGGGACGGGTAGTAAATACTCTAATTTTTTCTGCCTCCTCTTTCCCAGCTACTATCTGCTTTCTACTATCTACTATATTAAATCCAATCTCCGCTCCCAAAGAGCGACCAATCCAATTTCTCTCAATCTCCTTTATATGTTCCGGCCAATCTATTTTCTCTAATCCCAAAAGAAGTTTTTCTGCATATACCGTAATGCGCAGAAACCACTGTCGCATCGATCTCTTCTCTACAGGAAATCCACCGCGTTCAGAGACTGGTTTGCCGTCTTTGTCATCTACAACTTCGTCATTGGCGAGTACAGTGCCAAGCTCTGGGCACCAGTTGACCTCAGCATATCCCTCATATGCCAAACGGTATTTCATGAGCTCACTTTGCTTTTCTAATTCACTTTTTGAATTCCAGTTTCCTTCTTCTTTATCTTTTCCATCTGTTTTTTCATTTGCAAATTTTTTGATGAGGGTTTCAATGGGTTCAGCTTTGTCTGTCTCCAAATTGTACCAAGAGTTATAAAGCTTTAGAAAAATCCACTGAGTCCATTTGTAGAATTTAGGATCAGTCGTATTTACTTTCCTTTCCCAATCATACGAGAGGCCTATTATTGATAGTTGCTTTTCAAATGTTTTGATATTTTCGGCTACAGCTTTGGCTGGAGAAATTTTGTGTTGTATAGCGTATTGTTCAGCCGGCAAACCAAATGCGTCGTAGCCCATTGGGTGAAGAACATTAAACCCCTGCATGTGCTTCATGCGAGCATACACATCAGAACCAATGTAACCTTTTGGATGACCAACATGAAGTCCTGTGCCAGAGGGATACGGAAACATATCGAGTACGTATTGCTTCGGCTTTTTACTTGTATCGTCTGCCTTATATGCTTTCTTTTTACTCCATTCCTTTTGCCACTTCTTCTCGATTTTTACATGGTCATATTCTTTCTGCTTTCCTGTCGTAGCTCGAGACTTACGAGGAACAGAGGAAGGTCTTCTCTTTTCAATTTTGGAGTGATCGTTGTCTTTCATAATTCAATCATAGTAACGCAAAATTAAGATCTCTTCCACTCCGTTTTCACTCCTTTCCTTTTGTTATCTGCCATGACAAGCTCGTCGTAGATGCCGTCAATGAGCTCATATCCTTTTGCTTCTTCGAGAGTCACCCATTCGAAAGCGCCTGTTTCTTCTATCTGCAAAGTCACACCGCCGAATTCATACTCGGCAATGCATGAGATAACGAGGGAAGGATTTGCATCGGCATGTATTGTCGCGAGGCTCGTGATGGTGAGCCCTAGGCAACGCCTAGGGCTAGATTATCATTCTGTATGTTTGATTGGTGACTTCATCTTTTTTTAAGTAAATTTCTCAAATTTAAGAAATTTACTATCTTACGATTAACATGCACCAATAGTTGCCACCATTTCCACCACCGGCTCCCCAATTTCCCAATACGCCACCATTACAACTTTGCGAGGTTGGATTAGGGTTTTCTATTCCCCAATGCAAAGTTGCGTACGTACCATTTACGTCGACGTCAATTCTGTACATATAGGCATCGCCGTAACGAGAAGTATTGTTGAGAGGATCATTGGGAAGTTTAGATATGTATTTTGAAGATAGGGAATTATCGAGTGCAGTACTGCCGTGATATTGACCGGCCCAACAGGTTCCCGCATCTCCGCGACCTAAACAACACCAGCCGTTTAAACAACCCGCTGTAGTAGGAAAATTAGCATTATTATCATCAATATATTGTTGTATAACATTGACTAGTTGTCTCACATCAGCTTGTCGTCGCACATCACGAGCTTTAACACGGGCAGTATTGAGTGAAGCCAAAACGACACTTGATAAGAGGCCAATAATGGCAATAACAACCAGAAGTTCAATTAAAGTAAAACCTTTTGTTTGATGAGAATAATACTGATTAAAATAAATCATGGGGAGTGTTGCAAAAGTGTAATTATTTACCTGGTACATTATTAAAACCGGTTGGATTGAATTTTTTTGATGATCCACTACCCCAACCAAAAAACAAAAACAGCGAAACAATAGTTACTACTACCGCAAATCCCAACAGCACATAACTTGCTTTTTTTCATCCCCCACAAATCCCCCAGAATACTTAATAACCCCCTGAATCATTTTTGAATTGTCAGAGTTAAAAAATCGGGTAGGATGTTGAAATTCTTCATTCTCAAATATTATATGCGATGGTTCATTATTTGTCCACGGTGTCCATAAAAAATATTATGGACTTAGCTTTCTACAACTGTTTTTATTATACTACTATCACACCCCCCGCAGTTGAACATTGAATTCCCCTGGGCGTTGCCTAGGGTAATTCCCTACATTGGTAATTTTCCGCCAGGATATTGAGAGGTAGAAACTGATTCTGTAAAGCAGAAATACCCACCTTGGTGATTCCACACAGGATTACCATAATACGGCATCATCAGATGAGTTCCTGATGTGTCGTTTTTACTATCAGATGTCCTATTAAACGTTGCGCAAAGTTTATAAGTTTTATTGTATGGCGTACTTGTGGATGTTGCTTGATATTCATACGGCTGACCAGTTTGTTGGTCTGTCGACAATCTAAAATATGGATCATTTTGAGCAAGATCATTCAAACTTATTGGCAAGACACCTTTCGTCAAGTAGTAATTTTGTATCTGTGTACCGAGATTTTGTAAATCATTTACCTTTTGCACATCATATTTCATAAGCTGTTGCGTGCGTGGAGAGCCAAGAACTGCAAAGCCCCAGATGATAGACGAGAGAATAATAAAAACTGAAATACCAACCCAAACTTTTCTCGACAGAGGATTCAACGTGTTCCTCAAATCAGAAATGTAGTATAAAAATATTGCAAGTGTTACAACGAAAATTGTGAGAACTTTAAGAAGAAAGCCCATGGTCAATTCCTGACCATCTATGAAGTAGTAAAGCACGGTGACCAAATCCCCTGCTAAGGTAAGTCCTGCCACAAAAAGCGTAATGTAGGTAAGCCAACGACGTACTGCAATCTGTTTTCTTTCTGGTGATATTACATAATCTTTTTCCAAGACCCACAGGAAAAGAATATAAATTGGAAAGAAAATAATCAGTGTAGCTACAGAAAAGCTAATAGACTGGCTTCCGTAATAATAATCATTGGTAATCTGAGGATGGGCAGTATTGATAACTGTAAACAGGAGGTTGATCAAACTGACCACGGTTGTATAGAAAGCGACTATCGCTCCCAGATTCAAAAAGAAATCTTTAGCCGAAGTTTTCGGTTTTGATTGTAAGTCCATTTTGATTTAATTAAGCTAATAAATCATATTAATGATATACTTAATAGTAGAAATATGCTACCTCAAATTGACTGCATTTCTCCAGATTTTGTTCATAAATTAGAAGCTATTATGAACACAACACGTGGTTCATTGAGCATAACGGTCGAAGAATTTCTCTTGGAAGTTATGCTCAACACTGAAAACAAAAGTATAAGCAATATTGTCTGGAATATTTTCTGGAATTCCCCCAAAAAACTTTGCACAAGAACCATTGAAGGGATAAATGAATATAAACCTTGAGATCACATCAAAAGATTTTTTTCTTTCATATTTATTCGAGAAACACCCCGCCAGCTCTGCTGCGGGGATGAATAAAATTGTATCGGAGGTGATCGATTCTAATACGAATACATAAACCCTGGTTTGTGTCGCCAAATACCTCGATTGCTCAGGATCGGGAACGGACGGAGCGACTGCTTTTATTGTTTCAAATGTATTTTCTTTTCTATATATTTAAACACAAGCATACCGAGACATTTTTATATAACAAGTTATCCATAATCCTGTTTCAAATCGATTAAAAGAAAGAGCAACTTGGACAGCTAAGCCAAAGTCGCCCTTATTTAATCAATCATAAATACTCGCAATGAGATTTATTGCGACCTTCACCGTTTGCTCGATGAGATATTCTGGATCGCTATAACCCATCGCCTGCTCCGCTTCCAGTGCTCTAATGAAAGCATTGCTGTGTTTGACATCTGCTTCACCATGGATATCTGTATATGTGAAATCAGTGCATCCACACTTCTCTGCTCGCCGAGCAAGATCAGGAATAAATATTTCCGATGTACTTTCAAGTACAGCACAGAGTGCAATTCCGTTCAAACCAGAGATTGCCGGCTCCGTAAACAATTTACGTATTAATGATACTTCCCTATAAGTATGAGTAAAATCATCACGGTTCGGCTGAGCATTGGAAAGCGCCGCAAACCGTAGAAGCATTCCAACATGATCTTGGATGCTTTCACACCGCAAGTTGTCCACTAATGCGTGACGTGCAGTCTCGTGACGTACCCACGGAATTGTTTTACCGATCCAATCAGTAAAGTTTACCGCGATTGCTGCTGTGTAGCGAGCGATCACTACGCGAGAATCCGTGTTGCAATTAATGACGATATCCCCGACTTCATCTTTTGCTCTAGAAATAAATTCATTTACCTTCATACATCTCCTTTGATTTGAGTTCCAGTAGGAGGATACAGTAACTAAAATTATAGTCAATTACTAAATCCTAAACTCAATCACATCCCCATCCCTTACTATATACTCCTTCCCTTCTGTTCGCACCAAACCTTTTTCCCGAGCAACGGCATAGGAGCCGGCAAAAAGTAAGTCATCACAATGTACCACTTCTGCACGGATGAATTTATCACAGAAGTCTGTGTGTATGGCCATGCCTGCCACAGGTGCAGTTGAGTCACGGAGTATTGTCCATGCCCGAGTCTCATCCTCGCCTGTTGTAAAATAAGTAATCAAATTTAAAAGTGAGTAGCCAGATTTAATTAAATTGTCGATGCCATCATCCTTGCCACCGAGCTCTGTGCGAAACATTTCTTTTTCCTCACCTTCCAAGTCTTTTAGTTCATTTTCAATTCCTGCATCTATAACAATCCACTCTGCATTTTCTTTTTTTAGAAATTCCAACAATTTATTGTATCGTAAATCTACTACACCATCTTTCACTTCGTCTAAATTCTTTCCGCCTGCTTTTTTATTAAGCGCATACATAATGGGTTTAGCTGTGAGCAAATGAACAGATTTGAGAACAGCTTGTTCTTTTTCATCTAATTGAGAAGATGCAAGAGATAAATTTATGAGTGAATTCACAAGTCGTCCCTCCTTGAGGCATTCTTCGACTTTTTTCAAAACTTCATATTCAAAAATGGCTTCTTTTTTAAGAGCTTTCACTTCTTTTTCCAGATTTGAAAGACGTTTTGCTATTGTCTCTTGGTCTGCAAGCATGAGTTCAAGATTGATCACTTCAATGTCTGACACAGGGTCGACTTGATTGTGTACGTGGATAACGTTTGGGTCATCAAATATTCGTACTACTTGTACAATGGCGTCTACTTCACGAATGTTTTGTAAAAATTTATTACCAAGCCCTTCTCCTTCGGAGGCACCTTTAACGAGTCCAGCGATGTCAACAAACTCCACCACTGCGGGAATAGTTTTTGCTGATTTTGAAAATACTGATAACTTACCGACACGTTCATCGGGTACAGGTACAATACCCACAGAAGGATCAATGGTGCAAAAGGGATAATTTTCAGCCGGTACAGCCTTTTTTGTGAGCGCATTAAAAAGAGTGGACTTTCCCACATTTGGTAAACCAACGATTCCTATATTCAGAGCGCAAGACGACATGAATTTCGTTTAGATTAAGGTACCCATATACTTGTAATTCGTCATGTCCAGTAATGACTTTAGTGACGGTTCTTCTAACTATGGCCTGTTTTGCGTCAAAACTCAAGTCGAGTGAAACTTTTTTTGATTCCCGTGTGAAGTGTTCAATTTCTGTTTCATAACTTTCAAGTCATTAAAAATAGTAGCAAGAGTCAGAAAAAAACCGTCAATATCTCTTTGATTTTTTTCGTCGATAAGTCGATGTGGGTCAATTTTTTTTATCACCTTGGAATTTCTTCATTTAGTTTAAAAATGACATGCATATTATTTTTGTACAATTATTTATTGCAAATTTATTAAATATGTGTTAATATAATTCTCGGAGGCACAGGGTAATTAATGTACACCGCAAGAAAAAACATTCGAACTTTGGGACGAAGAAACGTCCCAAAAAGTTGGAATGAGAACCGCATCAGGAGCTGCCACGCTCCTGCTGGATATCGAAGAAAAATCGTGCGGAGCGCACGGTCAAGAGAAAATAATAATCTCAATAAATTTAGGGATAATTGGGAAGAATATGAGCATCTAGGTCTCGCTCGCATCCGAAACGCAGACTACCTCTGGTTCTGAATCTCCCCCCAAAAACCCGTCGCAAGGCGGGTTTCTTCTTATCTAAAGAAGAATTTTTAGTACACATCTATATATATTAAATGTATAATGTACGGACAAAATCTATAAATAAACCTACTTAACATACTTTCAACAATGACACACTTTCCCCAACCAGTATTTTACGACCCAACTAAAAAACGTCAAAGAAGATTCAAACAAGTACTACTTGTTATTGGTTCTTTGAGCACTATTCTTCTTGTTGTGTTTATTGTAAGTATCATTATTATTCCTGAGTTTAAACCGCTTACTTTGGCAACTATTGTAAAACCAAGACCTCACCACAAAATCCAACGTGAGTCTTTATTGAGTTTCAGTAAGCGCGAAATTATAAAAGCTAGTGAAGATAAAAGAGTAGCTGAACAAAAAACATATATTCTCGAACAACAACAGCGTGGTTCAAACAAACCCCCCTTGTCTCCCCTTGTTGTTGGATTTTTAGTTAACTGGGACTATTCTAGTTTTGATTCGCTGAAAAAAAATTTTAGTAAGATCGACATTATTGTACCTGAATGGATTCACTTGAAAGATGCTTCAGGTAATATCACTCTCGACGACATAGATATTCAAACCGAGGTAACTACTTATGCTAGAAATCGCTATGCAAATGTACCGATCATTCCTCTTATCAATAATGCCGGGTGGCAAACAAAAGATCTAAGTGCTTTACTCCACCAACCCTCCGCCCGCACTCATCTCATATCCGAACTCCTTACATATATTCAAAATAAAAAATACAGCGGAATTAGTATTGATTTTGAGAACATACCAAATGCTGATCAAGAAAACTATACAGCACTCATAGAAGAGTTGGGTCATACATTTCACGCGCATTCCCTCAAAGTTTCTATAAATATTCCACCCGACAATACATCTTTTTTGTTTAGGCGACTTTCCACAGCAGTAGATTATATTACACTTATGATGTATGACGAGCACATTGCAACGGACTCGCCCGGTCCTATTTCTGGAATAGACTGGTACGCCGGACTGCTTGCAGAGAGAGCTAAAGATATTCCGTCTGAAAAAATGATTGTAGCAATGGGAAACTACTCAAACGACTGGCCAGACAAAAACAAAGCTGACCAAAAAACATTTGAAGATGCGCTACTTACAGCTTCCGATTCAGAAGGAGTAATTACCCTCGACCCTTTGTCACTTTCGCCAACATACACATATACTGATGAGAGTGAGACAGACCACACCGTATGGATGCAGGATGCAGTGAGCGTATTTAATCAATACCACATCGCAGGAAGATTCGCCCCTGCAGGAGTTGCTCTGTGGCGTCTCGGAGGGGAGGATACGAGTATTTGGAATTTTCTCGGCAACTCTTTTGACACCACATACACAACACAATCAGTCCAAAATATATTAGGAAGTGTTTCCTATAATTACAATCTCGACTATGAAAATGATGGTGAAATTTTGAAAGTGACAGCTTTACCACATGGAGGTGAAAGAACCGTAGACTTTACTCCTTCTACAGGTTTAGTTAGTGGAGAAAATTTTACAAAATATCCTGCGCCATACGTTATCGGTCAATATGGAACTTCAGCAACTAAAATTGCTCTCACTTTTGACGATGGCCCCGACAGCACATTTACTCCTTTTATTTTAGATATTCTTAAACAAAAGCATGTCGAGGCAACTTTTTTCCTTGTCGGAGAAAATGTTGAAAAATACCCCGGTCTGGCAAGCCGTGAATATGTTGAAGGTCACGAACTTGGTAACCACACATTTTCTCATCCTAACATTTCTGCTATTTCACCCACTCAGCTTCGTCTTGAACTTTCGACCACGGAGAGACTTATTGAAAGTAGTGTGGGTCATCAGACAATACTTTTCCGTGCCCCTTTTGCAGATGACTCAGAGCCAAATACTCCCGACCAAATGGCTCCAGTTGCAGAGGTAACCAGTAGGGGTTATCTCATGGTAGGAATGCACATTGATCCATCTGACTGGCAAAGTCCGCCCGCGGATCAAATTGTAGAAAGAGTCCTTGGTCAAATACAAGCTGGAAATGGCAATGTTATTCTCTTACATGATGGCGGAGGAGAGCGCGGTCAGACTGTCATTGCCCTTCCAAAAATCATTGACGCACTCCGAACTCGAGGGTACACTTTTGTACTTATATCAGATCTAATTGGCAAATCAAGAGATGATATTATGCCTCTTGTTCCACGAGTTTCCCGAATTGAAAGTGTCTCAAATTCCGCGGCGTTTAGCATTGCTCGATTTATTGGAATGATAATCCAGACATTTTTCTACCTGGGACTTTTCTTAGGAATCGTTCGTTTCTTTGCCATAGGCATACTCGCTACTATTGAGTTTTTCCGTGAAAGAAAAAAAATGTTCGACCCCAATTTTATTCCGAGTATTGCTGTCATCATTTCCGCATATAATGAGGAAAAAGTAATCAATCAAACCATCTCAACACTTCTCGATTCTACCTACCCAAAATTTGAAATTATAGTTGTGAATGACGGTTCAAAAGACGACACACTTTCTGTTGTAAAAAGAGAATACGGAAGCAATCCCCGCGTACAAATATACACCCAAGAAAATACAGGAAAGGCGATAGCTCTTAACTTTGGCATCACAAAAACCAATGCAGATGTTATCATCAGTCTTGACGCAGATACAATTTTTACACCGGACACTCTTTCACTACTTGCCCGTCATTTTGTAGACCCTCAGATAGGGGCAGTTGCGGGTAATGCAAAAGTCGGCAATCGTAATAACTTACTGACAAAATTTCAAGCACTCGAATATATTGTCAGTCAGAACCTTGATCGTCGAGCTTTTAGTGTTTTGGATGCCATTACTGTCGTGCCCGGTGCTGTAGGAGCTTGGCGAAGAAAAGCACTTCTCAAAGCAGGTGGCTTTAGTTTTGACACTCTGGCAGAAGATTCCGACCTGACTATTTGTATTCGCAAACTCGGGTATTCAATCACCTACGAAGACCATGCCATGGGCATTACCGAGGCACCAGAGACAGTAAAAAATCTCATCAAACAACGCTTTCGCTGGATGTATGGCACCCTTCAAGTGGCATGGAAACATATAAATGTACTTTTTAATCCTCGCTATGGGTCCCTTGGCATGATAGCGATGCCAAATATTATTATTTTTCAAGTAATTTTTCCTATCATTTCTCCAATTATGGATTTGACAGTGGTTATCTCAATATTTATTACTCTTTTTACCTATCGTCAGCATCCTGAAAATTTTTCTTCAGGTTCCCTTCTTCATATTTTATATTTTTATCTTTTGTTTCTTGTCATCGAAATACTGGCAGCATCTATCGCGTTTCTTTTTGAGAAAAATGAAGATCCAAAACTACTAGTTTGGATCATCATACAACGATTTTATTACCGCCAACTCATGTATTATATCGCCTTGAAATCTCTCTTTACCTCCCTGCGTGGAATAGCAGTAGGCTGGAACAAATTCGACCGTACCGCTTCGGTAAAAGTCGAGAAAAAATAATAACTCCGTACTCTATTGTTTGAGAACCTTTAACTCTGCCTCGTATTTTTTACTAACCTGTGCAACGGCAGACATTTGGTCTACGCCTTTTTTCATCTCAGCCTGAACTTCAGTTGCGATTTTCTGAAACAAGTCGGGATTTTTTTCTATCATTTCAAACAGTTTATCTTGATCACCCTGGGGCACTCCCTTAAGCTGGCTTGCGAGCATCTTCTTCATAAGAAATGTTTTCATTGACATAGTTTTTTTTATTTTTATATTATAGATACTACTATCATAATTCAGTTGGCAATTGTAACATACATGTCATTCTATATGCTACACTGTAATTGTATTGTATCATTATCGCGTAAGAACAAATCTCCTATCATGAAATGGAAATCTATTATACTTTTGTTTACCCTCGTCTTCATATCTGCAGGAAGTCTTATTAGTGTTGTCATCTACTATCACTTTGATTGGAAAGTTCTTGCTGACGCATCATTCTATGAAAATCTTGCGAATCCCTCAATTCGAATAGTTCGTATTCAGGAAGGACTACGCAAAGAGCAAATCGCCGACATTATCGGAAGTAAACTAGGTTGGGGTCAGAACCAAAAAGACGAATTCTCACACGCACCTTTAGCACTCGGCACCTTACGAACACGGTCAGAAGTTGAGCCAAACTCTCCCAAAAATATTCAAGAAGACTTACGAAACAATATGGAAGGTTACTACTTTCCAAAAAGCTACATGCTTTATCGGTACGATGACCCACTTACTGTGTCACGGATTATGCTCACAGAATTTGCTCACGAAACAAGCAATATAAAAAAACCAATAATCATCAAAGACATAAAACCAGTAGATGTGGCAACCGCACTCAAAGTAGCATCTATAATTCAGAGAGAAGCTGGAGAGAAAAGTGACATGAATCTCATCTCAGGTATCATATGGAATCGCATAAAAAAAGGAATGAAGCTTCAAATCGACGCAACCCTCCAGTATGCAAAAGGCAGTAGTGAAGATGGTTGGTGGCCACAAGTGGAACCAAAAGACAAACACATTGAATCTCCCTTTAATACCTATATGTACAAAGATCTGCCTCCGTTCCCTATTGCAAATCCAGGACTCGCTGCAATAACCGCAGCATACAATCCAGTCAAAACTTCTTGTTTATTCTATTTACATGACAGAAATCGTCAAATACACTGTGCACGGACTTACGCGGAACACGTGAAAAATATTCAAAGGTATTACTAAACCTCAAATTTATTTTTTTGATTTATTTCTATCAAATCTTTTGCATTACTTCCGCTTGGATACAAAAATGGTTTGCTATATGATGAGGCACAAACAATTGGCGTAATGAATTTCCACTGGGCAAAAACTTCAGAAGTGGAAGTAAATACAGTTTGATCTCCGGCAATACAGTCTTCAAGTATTTTTTGATAGGCGGGTAAGCTTTGGGTTGAAGAAATAGTGAAAGTACGGATATCATCTTTAAAATGCACTACTATTTCGGTGCAGTTAGTGTGTAGTGCTTTACCGGACGTCAAGACAAACGGAATGCCAGAAAAATTCGTAGTATCAAGATGTGTAGTCAAAGAAAAAAAAGTCTCTGTTGTAGACTGAGGGGAAACTCCCAATTCCGCGAGATAACCCTCATACTGACCTCGAAGCATGCTTTCAATATCTTGCCTCGATAAAGGACATAAATGTTCGAGGACAATTGCACGAGCTTGCTGAATACTGCCCGCGGTAAGACTCCTAGGAATTTCCATTGCTACGATAGCGAGCATTTGGAGCATGTGGTTTTGTCCCACGTCTCGTAACGCTCCGATATTGTCATAAAAATTACCTCTTTTACCAACAACTGATTTTTCAAATAAATTAATTTCAACTTTCGTAATGTGTTTGTTATTCCACCGCGCAGTAAGGGCGGGTTCAGTGCGTCTTTTTTTAAGCATGTCATTCAAAGCATCTTTTGCCAGATAATGATCAATCCGAAAAATCTGTTCTTCTTCAAAAAGTTCACTCAAAAGGTGGTCCAGTTTTCGAGCAGTCTCTAAGTCACTTCCAAATGGTTTTTCAACCAAAATACGCGCAAATCCATTCTCTCCTCCACACGGAATAGAAAGTCCCGATAAGGAAAGTTGTATGGCAATATTTTCATATAATGTCGGCGGAACAGACAAATAGAATAGTTTGTTACTACAGTCATTATGATAAATGTGGTCTAGCTCTGCCAAATGTAGAGCGAGTTTTTTGTATGACTGAGGATTGTCAAAGTCTCCCTGAACGTATGTGATGGTAGAAAGAAATTTATCGACACCGCGAGAAGAAGTACCGTCTGAGAAAAAGGGTTCGCTTGGCAAAATAGGTAGAAGTGAACGAACAAATTCACTGATCTCTACCTGACTAAAAGCACGACGGGAAAAACCGACAATCTGAGTTTTCTCAGATAATCTTCCTTTTACATACAAATCACACAACGCCGGTAAAATTTTCTTTTGCGCTAAATCCCCTGTTATGCCAAAAATAATTATGGTTGTTCCTACAATCTGCATCACTCTAGTTTAACACATACTACATCAAGAGTTTTCCTATTACTGATATGGTAATATTGTCTTCATGAAATCATCTGCATTTTGGGTTGTATGTACTATACTTGCTTTATACCTCAGTCTCTTTGCCCTACAAAAAATAAATCTTGCCACAGCAGACCTTGGGAGACATATTATAAACGGTGAAATACTTCTGAACGGCAGTACCGCTCCAGCCTCGGAACCCATTTCTAAAAACGCTCTGCTTCATACAAATCTTTTTTCTTATACATACCCAGACTTCCCTTTTATAAACCACCACTGGGGTAGTGGTGTCGTAGCATACGTAATATTCAAAATGTCTGGTTTCTCTGGCCTTTCTTTCGCATATCTTTTCTGTCTTATTGGATCCCTTTTCTTTTTTCTGCGCACAATTCGTGAGGAGGCAGGATTGACTGCTATTTTTCTCACTGGAATTTTTTTAATACCACTCATTGCTGATCGCACTGAAGTAAGACCCGAAGGTATAAGCTATTTATTCCTATCTATTTTTATTTTTATACTTTATACCAATTCAAAAAATAGATTATCCAAAGGCTGGCTTTGGCTTTTACCTATTCTAGAAATAATGTGGGTAAACCTTCATATATATTTTATCTTTGGTCCTCTCATCATTGGTGCTTTTTTATGTGAATCACTTATACAAAAAAAACTTGTAAATGCAAAAAAACTTTTTCTTATTACTGTTACTACCATTCTTGCCACTTTAGTAAATCCTTTCGGTCTAAATCTGACACTGTACCCATTCAATATTTTTCATAATTATGGGTACAAAATAGTAGAAAACCAGTCAATTCATTTTCTAGAAAACATTGGTTTTTCTAATCCGAGTTTCTTATGGTTTAAAATAAGTCTCCTGTGTATTATGCTTTCTTCTGTCATTATTTTGCTAAGAAAAAAAGAAAAATTTGCTATTGCCCTCACACTTATTTCTCTTTCATTCGCAGGACTGGCTTATTTTAGTATTCGCACGATGACCGCTTTTGCCCTCGTTTCTCTACCTCTCTTAGCATACAACATAACCCTTGGGTGGGAATGGCTCGCTTTTTACATCGAAAAGGAAGCGTTAGTTATTTTATCTTATTGTATAGGTATATTTCTTCTTTTTTCAACAGGGGTACACTTTTCCAATCGCTTGCCATGGAATAGCAACTTTGGTCCCGGTCTCATTCCTCACATTCTCGACTCAGCTTATTTTGTAAAAAAAACCAACATTCATGGACCTATATTTAATAACTATGATATTGGTAGTTTTCTTATTTTTAACTTTTTTTCTACCACCACTAATTCAGAAAAGAAACGAGAAAAAGTATTTGTTGATAATCGTCCAGAAGCATATCCGAATGCATTTTTTACCGATATTTATATTCCCATGCAAGAAAATATCACAGTCTGGCAAAAAGTATCCGCAAAAGAAAATTTTAATATGATTTATTTTTATCGTCTCGATATAACACCATGGGCACAAACATTTCTTCTTGCTCGAATTACAGACCCTGACTGGGCACCAGTATACGTCGATGACTTTACTATTATTTTCCTTAGAAGAAACGATACTAATAAAAACGTAATTCAAACATATGAACTACCTAAAAGTATGTTTAATCAAAAATAAAAAATGAAACTGTCAATTATTATTCCTGCATATAATGAGTCTCGAACCATCCTCGAAACCATAACCCGCTGTCAAAACGTCTCTCTATCATCATTAGTTGCTGTATGGGAGAGAGAAATCATTATTGTTGACGATGGCTCAACTGATGCCACAAAATACCTCCTGCAAAGTCTCCCTCCTTCAATTAAAATTATCACTCATGATAAAAATTATGGCAAAGGTAAGGCTATACAAACTGGAATCGCTTATGCCACAGGTGACTGGAGCATAATTCAAGATGCAGATTTAGAATATAATCCGAACCAATTTGAGAAACTTTTAGAAAAAATATCGACAAACACACAAAATTTTAAACCTGTTGAAATGTATGTTGTCTACGGGGCACGTGCTTATACAAAAGGTTACATTATATATCGCATTGGTGCTTTTGTTCTAACCTCGTTTTTAAACATACTGTATCAAAGCAATATACGCGACAGCTATACTTGTTATAAACTTATTCCGACTTCGCTTTTTCAGTCACTTCACCTTACATCTCTCGGATTTGAAATCGAAGCTGAAATCACGGCTAAACTACTACGACAAAGAATTTACATTTTCGAAGTACCTATTGAGTATTATCCTCGGAAATTTTTAGACGGTAAAAAAATACGCGGTCGAGACGCATGGAAAGGGCTGTGGACGATATGGTGTGAATGGTACAAGAACTTGTGCTAATATATACACATGAAATCTGGCGCACAATCCGGAAAACATAGTGGGCGAACTATTTCAAAACACTATTTTCGTTTGCAGTCATTGCACGAACGCCTCTATTCAATTCTAATTGGACCCCTTGTAATTGTACTTGGTCTATTTTTTTTATTTAAGTTTTTGGGCACGGGGGATCTCATGATTCACAGCATCTCTCCTTTTAAAATTCTGTGGGCAACAGGAGCAACTCTTGGAAGGCTCTTTACTGCGTATTTTCTTTCACTCATCTGTGCCATTCCTCTCGCCCTGCTTGCTACCTACAACTCATGGACAGAAAAAATACTCTTGCCAACATTTGATATTATCGAATCAGTTCCTGCTCTCGCATTTTTCCCTGTCGTTATTCTTTTTTTTATCAATGTTCATTTTATAAATGGCGCTGCGATATTTATACTTTTTCTGTCTATGATCTGGAATATCGTATTCACTGTGGTTGGAGGTCTACAAATAATTCCAAAAGATATAGGCTATGCCGCTAAAGTCTTTCACATTACAGGATTTAGATATATACGCCAGATTATCCTACCATCCATTTTTCCTGAGATTGTTACCGGTTCTATTCTCGCTTTGGCCCAAGGTTGGAATCTTATTATTGTGGCCGAGGTCATCCACACCTATATACCTGGGGCAACCTCTCAAAACGACCTTTTTGGACTTGGATCCATTCTCGTCAATGCATCTGCCATAGGTCAAACACATATTTTTGTAGCATGCATTAGTGTTATGATTTTCGTTATTGCACTGCTCAACTTTTTCGTCTGGCAAAGGCTTATCCATTATGCCCAGAGATTTAAATTCGAGTAAGTTTCAAAAATATAAAAACATGATTATAGAATTTAAAGATGTTACCAAGACATTTCAACTTGAAGAAAAGGCCCGTTTCGACGTGGCACTCCAACATGTCAGTTTTGAAATAGAACAAGGAGAATTTGTGTGCATAATCGGACCTTCTGGTGAAGGAAAATCTACTATACTAAAACTTATTTCAGGACTAATTTTGCCGACTGAAGGTACTATTACTAAGCCCGCTACAGTTTCAATGGCATTTCAAAGCGGCGCTTTATTTCCATGGTTATCTATTTTTGACAATGTCGCATTGGGACTTCGTGCCACTCACACTCCTCAACACATTATTCAAGAAGAAAGTATGAAGTATATCGATATGATGCGTCTAGGTGAATTCATAGATAAAAGGCCGTCTGATCTCTCTGGTGGGCAAAGACAGCGGGTCGGTATTGCTCGAGCACTTGCTGTAAACCCGCATGTATTGCTTCTCGATGAACCTTTTTCAGCACTTGATCCAAAAACTACTGCAGAACTCCATGATGATGTTTTGAAAATCTGGCGAGATACAGGAAAAACTATTGTCATGGTGTCCCACCTCATTGAAGAAGCAGTGTCACTTGCACAAAGAATCATTCTCATAAAAGAGTACACTGTCGCGGACACATTCCCTGTTGCTCTCCCCTACCCGCGTCGCGAACAAGCAACGGAATTCATGCACGAAGTAACAAAAATTCGAAAAGAATTTTTTAAATAAGATGTCAATAGTTTTTTAGCTCGAGTATCCCAGTTTCTCTAATTCATAAATAACAGGCGAGAGACCATATCGAACAAAAGCTCGAAGAGAATCATGCGGCCGTATAAAATCTGCAATTGGAGGGCTGATTTTATAATATCCAGCTACGAAAGCTCTACCTACCTTTGACTTGAGTAATGCATTGTCTCGGAAGTGACGCAATACCATGACTTGTGGTTCCATGTATGTACCATATGCTGCGGTAGCAATGAAACAATGTCCAGAAGTAGAAGCAGTCGTACTTGCGATTTTTGCCTGGCATGTAAGAGTTAAGGATTGGTTAGAATTTTGAATTAACACCGTGGCAGTTTTAATACCTTCCGTTGAATATACTATTGCAGGATTACTCGTGGTCGAAGCTGTAAGATAGTCTCCCGACCATACGTATGTTGTCGACGCAACCGATCCGGATTGAGCTGATGCATTCCATGCCACAGTCATACCTGATACAGAGGGTGTACAACTTCCGGTGAGTGAAGAATTGCTGACAGCGCTAGTCTCGGGAGGTACATTGTGAATATCGGCACTACACATAAGACTCCCTGTTTGGAATCCAGAGGTAAATTGAACGATACCGGTTTTTAATCCCGATGTTGTGTATGTTTTACTTGTACCAGACAAAGAATCGAAGAGACCATCTGTACCAGACCACGAGTATCTTGTGCTTGTGGAATAATCCGTACTATTGATATACGAATTCCAATTGATAGTATAGTGTCCATTTATATTTAGTCCGACATTTACAGAACAGGTGCCGGTTACAACTGACTGACTGACAGTTACGATGCCAGTGCAAGATGTAGAGACACTTTGATTATCTTGTGATATAGCTCGAACCGTCGCCATCTTACTTCCAACAGTATCATACAAAATAGTGGCGGAGGAAGCGGAAGAACTTAGCCCAGAAAGATTATCTGTACCGCTCCATTGATATACATACGGGGTTACTCCCCCTGAAGTATATGCGGTCCATGTTATAGGTGCACCCACAATAGAAGTCGTTGTGCTCGGGGTACAAGTTGCAACGAGAGGTCTTGAAGCAGTCGCTTGCTGTGCGTATGTCAATCGAACGAAACCAATCGGTAATCCTCCCAAAATGACAACAGAAATGATAATTTTTTTCCACATATTTATGTTAAATTTATACTCATAACTTCTTTATCCACACATAATGCAAATATTTAATAAAAAATAATTTTTAATTCGTATTTTAATTCTCGCCTTTACTCATGACGCTACTCATACCGCAAAGCATCAATTGGGTTTTTCTTTCCTGCTTGGCGAGCTGGATAAATACCAAAACCAATACCCGCCGCAGCCGACACGCCAATACCCAGGACGACAGCGATTAGTGGAAAAGAGAAAACCCATCCTAGAGTAGGAGAAAATGCAGTGATACCAAAATACAAAAGTCCTACAACAAGAGCACCCCCAAGAATCCCAATAATACCACCAACTAATGTCAATAATACTGATTCAATTAAAAATTGTTCCAAAATATCTTTGTCCGTTGCACCGACTGCCTTACGAAGACCGATTTCTCGAGTACGCTCGGTCACTGCGACCAGCATAATATTCATAATACCAATACCACCGACAATAAGTGAAATCGAAGCAATAGCAGCTAAAAACAGAGTAAGGGTTGAAGTAATTGTCCCAAGAATAGACAGGATATCAGCTTGCGTCTGAATAGTAAAATCATCTTTATTGGCGCTGATAATGTTGTGATTTTGCCGGAGTATAGATGCAATGCGAGATTTCACAAAATCAATTGTATATGTTGGATTCGCAGATATTATAATATCGGTAAAATAATCTGTTCCAAGTAATTGTTTCTGAGCGACTGTAAAAGGAATTATGACAATGTTGTCCTGGTTTACACCACCTGGACCTGTGCCTTTTTTCTCCAAAACCCCAACAACACGAAACGTTGTATTTGAAAGACGAATGGTCTTACCCACTGGTTCTAGATTATTAAAAAGCGTTGCAGCGAGTTCTGATCCGATAACTGCAACATGGTTGAATGATTGAACATCACTCTGGCTAAATGGATATCCATCCGTAGTTTTAAAATTTCGTACCATAAAAAAGTTTTCCGGGACACCGTCATAAGTGACTCTCACATCGTTATCTCCGAAGATAGCTTTACCTTGTCCACGAACTTCAACCGTAGCCGCTGTGATAGAAGGCTCGCGCGAAAGAGTCTCAACATCTTGTTGTTTGAGGCTTTTAACGACAATACCTTGAGCTGCCGCCGGTGATGAAAATTTACCTGATGTTGAACCACCAGGAAGAATAAATACCAAATTTGATCCAATACCTTGCACCTGATTAAGGATTAGAGACTGGGCTGAATTACCAATAGACATAAGGATAATAACCGAAGCAATACCAATAACGATGCCAAGCATTGTTAAAATAGATCGCATTTTACCATGCGTCAGTGAGCGAGTTGCTGTTTTGAAAGCGTCTTGAATAAGCATGTATGTTTTTTTATAATTCTTAATTATTTGATGAATTCTTGCTTACTGTTGCGCGTCTTAACAACTGGAGTATCACTTTCAAGAAGTCCGTCGCGCACCCGAAGAATACGATTAGCAAATTCAGCAGTATATGTCTCATGAGTGACGAGAACGATAGTACGGCCTCGCTTATGCAAGCCTTCAAGTATTTCCATAACCTGTGCTCCTGATGCTGAATCGAGATTCCCCGTTGGTTCATCGGCAAAAATAACGTTTGGATCTGTAACAAGTGCTCGAGCAATAGCTACTCTCTGTTTCTGTCCGCCAGAGAGTCTACCCGCTTCGCTATACAATTTCTCTGCAAGCCCAACCGATCGTACAGCTTCCTCAACAAGGGCCTTGCGTTCGTTTGGAGCAACATTTGAATATAAAAGCGGAATCTCAACGTTGTCATACACAGACAAACGCGCAAGTAGATTAAAAGATTGAAAAATAAATCCCATGTCAGAATTTCGAACATGAGCTAATTCCCTGTCATCCATTTCATTAATTCCTTTTCCGAGGAAGGTGTACGATCCTCCCGTTGGACGATCAAGGAAAGAAAGAATATGAAGTAATGTAGATTTACCCGAGCCAGAAGGGCCCATGATAGAAACAAATTCACCTTTTTTAATAGTAAAACTCACACCTGCCAAAGCAAGAGTTGGAGTTTCACCTTCTAAGTATTCTTTTTTCATATCACGAACTTCAATCATCTTACTTTTTTTACTAATCTTTTTAACATCTTACTTTTTTACAAACCTTCATAATGAGTTAACACTTTCTACTGCTTTAGTCCAATATTCTGAACTTGCTCACCTTCCGTCACTCCCGAAAGAACTTCGACGTTACCGTTTTGATCTTGAATACCTAATGTAATTCTCGTACTAGTAGAAATCCCTCCGATAGTTGTCCGTACAAATGTTCCCGTATCATTTTGAAGCACTGCGTATTGAGGTAAAATAAGCACATTTGTATTAGTTTTAGTTTTAATAGTTAAATTTGCAGTCAATCCAGACTTGATCTGAGTATTATTTCCTGCGAAAGATATTTTTATTTTGTACTGAACAACACCTTGATTTACCGTCTGTGCAGGATCAATGTAAAAAACTTTGCCACTGAATATCTGACCAGGAAATGCATCAAACGTCATGTCTACTATATCGCCAACGGCAACTTTACCTATATCTGTTTCTGGTACTTGCGAATCAACTTCAAGTTGATTATTAGATATAACCGCCACAAGAATGACTCCGGGCGATGCAATTTGACCGTTTTTTGCATCAAACTGTGTAACGACACCATCGATGGGAGCAATAATTCGTGAATTAGAAAATTTAGCTTGAATACTAGCAACAGCTGCCTCAGCTTGTTTAATCTGTGCTTGCTGAGCCATGATGTCTTGTTGACTTGCACCAATTTTTTTCAATGTAAGCACTGCTCCTGCTTGTGCGATGATAGATTTTTGAGAAGCAATATTTTGTGTAATAGTATTAAGGTTTTTAGATGCTGTGTTTACTTCTGTGAGAGCGAAAGCCAGATTTGATTTGTATATACCCAGTGTCGTCACGTCAAGACTTGTTGCACCATTAAGAGCCGTGCTCATATTCAAAATATACTGCCGGATGTCTGAGAGATTGCTGAGACTACTCGATATAATCCTAGCAACGTCACTGTCTGTGGGAGAGAAACCGAACGGAACATTAAAAATACTATTCTGCCAATTTATTAATGTCGTCGCTAAAACTAAACGCTCTGCTTTTGCATCATTTGCAGGTTGAGTATTACTCGTATTAAAGGTGAGTTGAATATTAGAATTTTCAGCATTCGAAAAAAAAGTAGATGTTTGTGTTCGAATGGCATCATTACCTTTAGCATATGAATCGTTTACCGCATCCGCTGTACTCGAATAGATATTAGTGAGATCCTGAACTGATTTATCAACTGAAGCCTGTGATGCAGCAATATCCTCGCCACGTGTGCCAGCCAAGAGTCCATTGAGCCTTGCCACTTGAGCGTCTACGTTTGCTTGCGCCTGAGCACTTTGTGCTCCGAGGTCGGACGTATTAAGACTTGCCAAAAGTGTTCCTGTAGTAACCGACTGCCCTACCGATGCCCCCGTATATGAAATAGTTCCTCCACTGTTAAACCCTAACAACACGCTATGAATAGGGGTTGTATTACCGGTAACAGAAACTGATTCAGTAATGGAACCCCGAGTAACAACCACTGTTTGTGATACCTTTTTTGTTTGGTGAGCCAAAAAATAGAAAACAATAAGGATAACAACAACAACTCCTGCACCAATAAAAGTTTTTGAGCGAACAAACTGACCGAGCTTTTTAGAATTTGAAAACATATATTTAAAACAATTTATTGTAAGAATGAATAAAAATTGAAAATTTTAATTACGCCATCTTAAAGCTATTAATAGCATTTTATATAACACAAGTCAATGGTATTTTAATTATTTGTTGACAGCAACATTTTATACAGATTTTTTAATTTTTTATTTCGTTTTATTTCTATTTGAATTCATATGCCTCAATACACAACCTATTTAATAATTCCCAGCCTCCCAAGCGCCTGGAAAGTAAAAACAACTCCAATACACGTAATCACCAAAGAACTAGCCAGGGGAACGTATTTGAAAAAACGATTTGATCCGCTAAAACGAGAAAGAAATGGTTTCGCTAAAACTATGATTACTCCAATCCCAATAAGAACTCCAGCAAGACCAATACTAAATGCAATTACAATAAAAATTCCAAATACAATTCTGTTCAAAGCAATTGCAATAAGAAGGACGACAAGTGCATCTGCACACGGGATGATTCCTCCAGATATGCCGAGCGACAAAAGGCTACCAAATGAAATTTCTGAATCCTTGCCATTCAGCCATCCTTTTACTTTTTGTAAAAGTCCGGTGTCGTGGGTATGACTATGGCCTCCATGCGAATGTGCATGTCCATGACCGTGAGAATGTTCATGGCCGTGATGATTCTCGTGTTCGTGTGTATGTGTGTGTGGATGTTCGTGCAAATGTGTCGCGACGAGTGGCTGCACATGAGTATGATGTTCTGGATATGGATGAGTGTGAGCAACTGTTTCCTTCCTCACCTTTGAAGTTTTAAATCTTCGAAAAAATGCTGACGTCCCGATACTTACTATCATAAGGCCCGACAAAAGCGTCAACCAAGGAAAGAGAGTTTGAGGTAAAATATACTGAGATGCAAAAAGTGCAATAAGCCCAAGAAATATAACACTGGAAGTGTGAGTGATTGTAACAATAATTCCAAGAACAACAGCATCCCTCACTCGTCCTTTCGTACCTATAAGATATGCCCCGACCATTGTTTTGCCATGACCAGGTGTGAGTGCGTGTAAAGCACCAAGTATAATCGAAAAAAAAATGGTAAATACCATAAAACCAAAACCCAAATTTGGTTGTCGTATGGCGTCTTTTAAATACTGACTTATGCGTGAACCACCAAAAGCATAGTTTGATCCTCCTGCATTAATTGCTTTAATAAGTTCTTCCGGAGTTTTATACTTCTGTGCGACTTGCGGGTCATTCTGTTGAGCATAGTTTTGAATTTCAGCAGGAGTTGCGTTTGGATGATTTTTTACATAATTTAAAAGATCGGCTGGAATAAGATCATCTGCAAATATTTTCTGTATGGAAAAAAAAGAAAAAAATGTAAAAAAAAGAATGAATAATACAAAACTATTTCGAATAAAATTTTGCTTCATATTATAGATTTTTTAAAGCTTTATGTGCTTTGTTATATTGTAATATTGAAAAGTAAGGATTCTGTGCAATGGATTTTGCAAGTAACCTTTTTGCAACAACTGTGTCCCCACTCCTGAGCGCAATAATCCCCTCGTGAAAAAGTATAAGAGGATCTGTCTCACCAAGCTGGAAAGCACTTGCTCTATATTGTATTGCGTTTGTTACATTTTCACTTATGTAGAAAGCCCATGCAAGATTATCTGCGGCATATACG
>JBBQLO010000003.1:0-50263 GCA_038327915.1 Parcubacteria group bacterium
TAATCGTACATATGTACGACCGCCGTGATGTGATTGGTTCTATCTTAATTATTAACTTAAAATCAAAATTTCTTAATGATTTCAATTTTATTTTTTAAACGAAAACACCCTCTGAGGATTCAGATTGTGGAAAAGTCACGATGTACCTTGCGGCACGATATGACTTCTCCACGGTCTGAACCCAGCTCGCGTAAGATTTTAAATGGCGAACAGCCATACCCTTGGGAGCTTCTTCACCCCCGGGATATCTTGAGCCGACATCGCTGTATATTTTTCTTCTGTTACCAGAAGGATCGGACTATATCTTCATCCTTTTCTCTAAATGAAAAGGAGTTCGGCGTGTTAGCATGAGTCTTCCTCACACTCTGACCATTGAAGGTCAAGTCTCTACAGGGTCAATGCATTTCTGCACGACTTCCCGCGGTATTGTCCATTTGGTTAATATGGAGTCCACCGTTATAAGCCAAATTATTTTTGTATGGAATTACTCCCATAGGCACCCCGATGTTTCCCAATTTTTACATTGAGAGTTAAGGTGCCGAACTGTGCCGTCGCTATGGACGCTTAGGCACAACCAGCCTGTTATCCCCAGGGTAGCTTTTATCCGATAATCTCCGGCCGCCTCTAACACGGACCGTCGGTTCACTATGTTCTGCTTTCGCATCTGCTCGTCATGTACGACTTACAGTTAAGCCAGCTTATGCCATTACACTATCGGCACGGTTTCCATTCGCGCCTAGCTGACCTTAATAAACTCCTCCGTTACTTTTTAGGCTCTTTGTTACATGACGCAACGGCGCGTCAATTCTGCATGTCGCCATGCAGGACGGACTATATATTCCAAGTAATTTTATTACTCGTGTTGGTGTGTAGTCTCTGAGGGAATTAAATTTAAAATTATAGATTCTTTAATTCCTTTTATTTATCTAGAATAGACATCAATTCTCTGAGAGCAGAAATTTCTTCTTTTGAAAGATTTTCAGTAAATTCTTTTCTTAACGCAGAAAATTGTTCAGGTTTTATCCCTTGCAAACTTTTTGCCAATTCTCTAACTCTATCGATTGCGGTAGTAAATTCTAGACTTTCAATTTTTTATGCTTCTTTCATAATTTTTAATTTAATTTCCTGCTGATTGACCGCAGGAAAGGTTTATTACTAAAGTCACCATTATATAGCAACGCTTAGTACCTTGTCCATACTCCGGTTTTTCCAGCATATTTCCAACTGCCCCGAAGCCGAGCATTATTATAATGCTTAGCCTTGGCCCCCTACGGGTGCTGTACACCTGTTCTATTTTTTATTTCGCTTTGCTCATAAAAAATTATCACAGGTCTTGCGCTTGGGTCCCAACCCAAGCTTACCCCTTATTTATTTGTTTTGAGGTTATCAATCTCTGGAGGCGCCATGGCTTCGACCTACGATGCGACAAGTTACGTCATATCATAGGCCCAAGGATAGCGCCCCACTAAAACTGCCCGCCAGACACTGTCTCTCGTCGTTTTTTCCGCCGAGGTTAGAATGTATACAAAACAAGATGGCTATTTCACTGTCGACTCCACATCACCCGAAAGCGACACTTCAAAGTCTCACCACTATGCTACGCATGCAAAACATACACTCAATATCAAGTTGCAGTAAAGCTCCTGGGGTCTTTTCGTCTAACTGCAGGTAACCGGCATCTTCACCGGTACTGTATTTTCACCGAGCAAGTCCCCGAGACAGTTCTCCAGTCATTACACCATTCGTGCACGTCGGAACTTACCCGACAAGGAATTTCGCTTTTCGTTTCCTGTTGTACGAAGGACCATATCTTCATCCGATTTCCTTGCGAAAATTGTGGATGCACGGCGTGTGGTCTCTGAGGGATCATCCGAAATAAATTTCGAAAGACTTCCCTACTGATCGTCTGTAAATTGCAGATTTCCCAGTATATAGCCATGAAGGACGATTTAATTAAAAATGTCCGGGACCTGTCATGTATTACTACACGACGAAGCAGCGTTGAATGATTGTAATGATTATGTGTTATTTAGTTTATCAAAAAGTTTACTATGTTTATTTACATAGACATGTAAACAGTAACTCAATCGTCCCAGTCCTTTTCGACATGAATCACTTGCGCGAATCACATCGAAAACCTTAGGACGATTATAGTTATCGCCGACATTCACCAGGGCTTATATAGTCAACCTAGCGTCTTGCGACATTTGGCTACCATATTTGACCTTCTGGCATTGGTCAGGTGTCACCCCCTATACATCCTCTTGCGAGTTCGCAGGGAGCTGTGTTTTTGATAAACAGTTGCCAGAGATACTTTAGCTGCGGCCCTCCACCATTGCTGGTTTCAGGCAAGCCTTATTCCGAAGTTACGGCTGCTTTTTTGCCGAGTTCCTTGGGGACCTCTCACTCGTTCGCCTTGGTCTACTCGACCTGACTACCTGTGTCGGTTTACGGTACGGTTTCTACAGAGTTATGCTTAGAGAATTTTCTTGGAAGCGTGCTTTGTATTATCCCCACGGGCGAACCCGCGAATTTTATTGTCGCTTGGAATTATCAATAAAGATTGCATTCCGGATTTTCCTGGAACACTACCTCACGACAGTAACTCAAATCCAATAATGAGCAATACATACTACACTCCGTCCTCTCATCGCACTCTGTAAAAGTTAGGGAATATTAACCCTATGTCCATCGGCTGCGGCTCTCGCCATTGCCTTAGGCCCGACTAACCCTGCTCTGATTGACATTGAACAGGAAACCTTAGTCTTTCGGCGTGGAGGGTTCTCACCTCCATTGTGGTTACTTGTGCCAACATTCTTACTTCGCAACGCTCCAGTATGGGTCACCCCTTTACCTTCACAGCAGATGCGAATACTCTCCTACCGCTTGCAGACTTCATCAAGAAGACCATTTTTTAAAAATGATCAGAAAAATATTTTGTCCACTCTTTTTAAGAGTTGGCGCAGGGGGCTGGAATCGAACCAGCAACTTTCGCGCTTATGCACGACACTCTACCTAATTGAGTTACCCCCGCTCATTCGGACAAAAACAAAAGAACAAAATTGGTGGGGGAGGTTGGGTATCTAATCCAACCTAGCTCAGATTTTATGAAAATCTTGATGAGTATTTTTACCCTCCAAAAACTATAAAATTTCAAAATTTTGACTAGGAGATAGTCAATTTTGGAATTTTTTCTTGATGAAATCTGCAAACCCTCAGTTTCGGTACCACATTTAGCCCCGATTATTTGCGGCGCGGAAACTCTGACTGAGTGAGCTGTTACGCTATCTTTAAAGGATGGCTGCTTCTAAGCCAACCTCCTCAGTGTCAAAGAATTTCCACCACCTTAAGTGCACTTAATGTAGATTTAGGGACCTTAAATAGAGATGCGGGCTGTTTCCCTTTTGACGTACGGAGCTTAGCCCCCGCCGTCTAACTGCCGCGTTCTTGGTCTTCCGTATTCGGAGTTTGATAGGTTTCGCGAGATTGCTCCCTGTCGAAACCTTCCAGTGCTCTACCCCGGAAGGGAACACGCGACGCTAGCCCAAAAGCTATTTCGGAGAGAACCAGCTATTACCAGGCTCGATTAGCTTTTCACTTCTTACCACAAGTCATCCGATAGAATCGCACGACTAACCGGTTCGGGCCTCCCAAGAGATTTCTCCCTTGTTCACCCTGCTCATGGCAAGCTCGCTCTGGCTTCGGGTCTGATGCGCACGATGCGTCAATAAAGACTGTCGCGCTATTCACACTCGGTTTCCCTGGGACTCCACCCATTCAAGGGCTTAGTCAAACCGCGCGCATCAACTCGTTGGCTCATTCTTCAATAGGCACGCCGTGACGGATGCTTGCGCACCCGCTCCGACTCCTTGTAAGCATATGGTTTCAGATTTATTTCAACGTCCTTATCGGACTATTTTTCACCTTTCCCTCACGGTACTAGTTCACTATCGATCTCTGTACGTATTTAGCCTTGCCGGTTAGTTCCGGCAGATTCCCCCGAGCTATTCGTGTCTCGAGGTACTCAAGAACAGAAACAAAGAAGATTGAGTGTTTTCATGTACGGGACTATTACCCTCTTGGGTGGTGCTTTCCAGCACCTTCCATTAACAGACAATTTTTTGACTTCTCTCATAATAAATTACGACGTTTCTGCCTTACAACCCCACCTTACTATCCTCGCTCGCATGATTGCTCACACAAACAAAGATAGGAAGGTGGTTTGGGCTTGTCCGTTTTCGCTCGCCGCTACTAACGGAATCCTTATTTAGTATATTTTCCTCCAGGTACTGAAATGTTTTACTTCCCTGGGTATGCATCGTACGTAATTCGTACGACATTGGCTCGAAGCCAATAGGTTTCCCCATTCAGAGATTTCCGGATCAAAGGTTGCTAGGCACCTCCCCGAAACTTATCGCAGCCATGCTACGTCTTTCATCGCCATACAGAGTCTAGGCATCCACCATATGCTCTTAAATCTCCCATTAGGAAATTTAAAAACCACGTCAGTTTCAATATATCGAACTGACAAACTTTGTCCTGTTACATAAAATTAATTATGGAACAGATCCTCGCCACATATTCCTTACAAGAATATGTGGCTTTATTTTTACTTTTACTTTGCAGTTCCACCTCCGCTTCAAGACCTCAGAAAACCGCGGGGTGGGATGAAATTGACAAGTAACTATCCGTTCTGATCTACCGCACCTTACTCTTTAATCGCTTTACAGCGGAAACAGCAATTTTTAAAAAAACCGCTGTTAAGCGGTTTTTTCGACAACACCTAAAAAAGGGTTATCTAGGCCGCTTTAAGTTAAAGTGAATAGCAAACATATCTGTATAGGAAGCAGTATATACGAATGATTTTCTTTGTCAAATGAAATTTACGGGAAGGAAATGGGGAGAAGATGGGGATAAAAAAACTCCGTCTGGAGTTTTTTTAAATTGATTAGATTGCTTCAGATACTATGTACTATGCGCGGAAAGATTTTGGCAGAAGCCGTACTTTCTGCACGGTGACTAACAAAATATAAACCGCAACAACGTAGATGAAGTAATGTAATCGATTTTACTGATGATCCGAAATTTTGTGTTTCACATTTCGTATGACCTCAGCTGCCGCTTCTTGTCCACCGAGACCAAAAGAAAGTCCAACAGCCAAAGACACTGCGACAACAAAACCAGTAAAGAGAGTCTGGATGAATGTGCCTGCAATACCCATCTGAGAAAGAGCAACGAGAATTGAGAAAATCCATACGCCCCAGCGCGCAACGGTACCAAGAAGATTTGCAGAGGAAAGTGAAGCAGTGCGTGCGGACACAGTGATAATGCGAGAAAGCGCATCACCAACAACCCCTCCGACAAGAAGGATGAGCACAGCAATAATAAGTTGAGGCAAATAGCCAAGAACAATTTGCTGAAGAAAAGCTGTTACTTGATTCAATCCCAAAACATCAAAACTAGCGATAAGAAAAACTACAATAATAAAATACTTTACTAACCCTCCAACAAAATTTCCAGAATTCAATACTAAGCCACTTTTTTTAATCATGTCTTCTATCCCCGCTCGGCGAAGCGCTTCGTCAAATTTAATAGTCTGCATGAATTTAATAATTCCTTTTTCAATAATCATGCCGATAGCCCACCCAATAAGGAGGATAATAAGTGCCACAATAAGATTCGGAATGAATACGATTATTCCGTTCCACAAACCCTGAAACGAACTTTGCAAAACTTGACCCCATTGATCTACAATCATAGTAAATATGTTAAATGATAATAAAGTAATATGTGACGATACACAGTAATCATATCACACCTATATACTTCCAAGTTTATTCAATATCTTACGGTGGGGATAATCAAGAATGTCTCGCGTAAGTTTGTCATACATAGATATACGATACTGAAAATCAGCTGTTGTAAAATACGCGTATCGAAGCTCTTTGCCTATTTCTGATTCTAAAGTCTGCACCACATGTTCAAGAGCTGCTTTTTTTACTCCGTCACCAACAACAAGCAGATCCACACGACTTTCATTTTCCTGAATAAATACTCCTGCAATGATGATGAGTTTAATCGATCCAAGACGAGTAAGTCTGTGGACAATTTCTTTGGGTTGCAACGGTTCGACATTTATAAGAAAATTCTGAAGGGAGGAAAGATACGTAAACTGAGGGTTGAGCATAAAACCTTTTTTACCACCGCGAACCAATTTTTCTCTACTGCCACGCTTTTTTATAAGACCCATTTTTTCGAGTGTCCCCAGCTCTCTCCGCACTTTCGGCATGAGAGCCTTGACCCGATCCGCAACACCTTGAGTATCAAATACCTTCTCAGGATTAAAAAGAAAAAGTCTCATAATTTTGACTTTAGTTTCTGATCCAAATATTTTCGAAAGTGTTTCCATGACGAGTAGTATAGCAAGATGTGTAGAAAACGCGATGATTGACGTATGCTGTACAATGTGTCAAAAAGATTTAGCAAAATTCCCCTAGGCGTTACCTAGAGGAATTTTGCTAAATGCTATTTCTCGCGGACAATTACTTTAATGTAACTTTTGCTCCGGCACCTTCAAGAGCTTTTTTCATCGCTTCAGCATCTTCTTTCTTCATTCCTTCTTTGAGCATACTTGGTGCTGCATCAACAAGATCTTTCGCCTCTTTCAAGCCAAGTCCGAGTGCTTCTTTAACCACTTTAATAACGGCAATCTTAGTTGCTCCGGAATCTGTTAATTCAACACTGAGAGTACTCTTTTCTTCAGCGCCCGCAGCTGCGCCAGAAGTGGCTGGGGCTGCTACTGCTTGTGCGGAAACACCAAACTTTTCCTCCAAGTGCTTTACGAGTTCATGCAAATCAAGTACTGACATTTTCTCAATTGATTCTACAAGTGTTTTAAATTTTGCTGGAGTAGCCACACTTCCTTTGTCATCACTTTTGTCACTTGCTTTTGGAGAAACTTTCTCTGCTGGCTTTTCCGTAGTTTCTTCAATCGCTTTTTCTGCAACTTTTTCTTCCGTTGCGTCTGTTATTTTTTGTTCATCCATAATAATATATTTATATAATTAATAATTTTGTATCTATTTAATAAGTTTTTTATTCGCCTTTTGCTTGAGCAATCTCATGTAGCACCACGGCAAAGCGTGTAATCGGTGAGTTGATGAGGTTAACAAACTGAGCCTGCAATGTCTTCATGCCTGGGATCTGAGCCACAGTCACCATTTCACTCTGGTTCATAAATCTACCCTCAAATACTCCCCCAATAATACTAATTTTCTTATCAAATTTTTTTTGGAATTCATATATTTCACGGGCAGGATCGAGTGAATCTGTTCCGTAAATAATTCCCAATTCTCCCGGCATATCCGGCATTACCCCTTCAATCTTTCCTTCTCCAAGAACTTTACGTGTCAAAGTTTTTTTTGCAATAGTGTAACCCACTCCCTTTCCTCGCAGTGTCTTACGAATTACAGATGACTCTGCTACGGGCAAGCCATGAAAGTTAATAAAAACTACTGACGCTGAATCCTGCACAATTTTTGTGAGTTTTTTGAGAATCTCACCTTTTTTTTCTTTTGATATGGACATCTTTGTCTAAAATTTAAATTTTTACTTGCTTAATAATACGACCTAAGATCGAAAGGAGTGTTTCGCCTCGGCAGATCTTATCCTTCGCAGTAAGCCTTGTGGTTTCTGTGAGTTTGTCTGCTGTCTTTGACCTTATGGTAGTACAATATATGAAACAAGACTTTTGTCAAGAAATAAAAAAACCGCTTAATACTTTATAGAAGAGTACAAAACGGTTTTTTTATTTCTTTATTTATTTCTTCTTGCCGGGAACCTTGGGACCCTTAGCCTTTGGTTTTGGAGAAGATTTTTTTGCTGGTTTTTTCATAGTAGTCAAAATATTTAATGTACTGATACTCGACCTTAAATAAATTATACATGCGCTTTGTATCAAAATCGAACATGCCTGGGGATAAGTAACAAACTAAAATTGTTTTAATTATCTGTTTTAATTATTTTGCATAATCATTTTATAGAGAGAAACTTCTCTGGAAAGATGTTTCGCCGGTCCATGGTATATGACTTTTCCCTTATTCAATACGATAATATTGTCTGCAGCAGATATGACAGAAAATATATTAGAAATAATAATTGTTGTTTTATTCTCGGAAAACATGTGAATATTATGAAGCACGTTTTCTCGCGTTCTTACATCAAGAGCAGAAAATGTCTCATCGAACAAAAGTACTCTGGCATTATCCTTCATAAGTGCCCGCGCGATCATGAGTCGTTGTTTTTGACCTCCGGATAGAAAATTTCCGTCTTCTCCAACTTTAAATGCATATTTCTTTGGATTTCTTTTTATAAATTCATCGGCTGTAGCTAGTCGTGCAGCCTCACGGACACGCTCTGGGGTGGCTTGTGTACTACCGAAAGCAATATTGTCGTATATCGTTTCATTAAAAAGAGTAATCTCTTGAGGTATAAAAGAAATACTTTCTCTCAGTGTTACAAGATCATAATCCACGATATTAACACCGTCTATGTAGATTTTTCCTGACGTTGGTTCATTGAAACGCAGAATAAGATTCGCCACTGAGCTTTTTCCTGAACCATTCATTCCGAAAATCACTGTACGCTTACCGGCCTCAATATCAAAAGAAACATCATTGAGAATATGAACATCTCCTATAGTCTGAGTGACATGCCGAAAACTAATACCCCCCTCGGACACTTTCCTAACCGTCCCCATGTTTTGAGTATGCTTTTTCTCACTAAAAAACTCTTCCATTCTAGAAATCTTAACGTATGATTTTTTCACTTCTGTAAAAGCGTAGATAATAGAAATAATCGGATTCGTCAGGTTATCCAGATAAAATATAAAAACGATAAGAAGACCCGTCGTCAGAGCACCACTAAATACAGCATGTATTCCGTATATCATAACTATGGAATAGCATATAGCAATAATAATACCGATAAGTAGCGTGAGAAAATAATCAAGCTTGTAATAAGATATATCACCTTCGAGAGAAGCATCTATTTTTTTATCAAATTTTTCTGACTCTGATTGTTCTTGAGAAAAAGCTTGAATCACTTTAAGATGCGAAAGTGCTTCTTCAATAAAAGAAAAGGCGAGGCTATTAAAAAATTCTGAACGTTTTGTCGTGTATACAATTTGCTTATTAAAAAAATGTAAACCAAAAACCAAAATCGGCAACGAAAGAAGTGCGAGAATAGTCAGTTTTACATCAATAAAAAGCATAATCGAAACTGTAACGAGCAAGTAGAAAAAAGAATGAATAAGTGGCAAAACTCCGTCTTCGACGAGCTCGCCAAAAGCAGACACGTCGTAACTCATGCGGTATATATAATCTCCAATTTGCTGTTTGTTATAGTACCCAATTGCGAGAGACTCAAGGTTTCTAAAGGCAATCTTGGAAAAATTAGAAGTCAGTTTCTTTACAAACTTTTTAACCGTCACAGAACTCACATACTCGACTACAGAAAGTATAAATGTGGTCAGAAAATAAATAAGGACAGCAAAAAGACCTAGCCTTTCTTTTGAACCGAACAAAGAAAGATATTTACCAATATAGTCATTGGAATGAATAGCGTCTGGAGAAAGAACATTGTCTATTAGTATCTTAAATGACCACGGAGAAAGGGCATTGAGCCCAACAACAATAAATGCAAGAGTAGTAATAAAAACAACACTCCCGATACTTGGGCGAATCTGCTTTAAAAGAATTTTATCTACTTTTTTCACATCAACAAATAAGTAAATGCTAATCCTGCCTTACAAACAAAATCCAATCCATGACATCTACAATACGATTTCTTGTGCAATCAGTACTGTCGTGTCCTGTGCTTGCATCGAGAATTCCTCCAAACTGGATTGCTTGATATCCTTCCTTACCCATTTTATTGAGAGAGCATTCGTCAACAGAACGCATAATTTTGTATTTGTATACAGGTGGTGGAGTTGGCACCACTGGTGTAGTGTCTCCCGACAAATCAGTAGAAGTGGAAGTGTCTGTAACAATTTTATTTTTATCTGCAAGCAGTACTGTTGCGGAAAGGGAAGTGTTTGGCTTATATTCCCCAATATTGTCTGAAGAAGTAAGAATTTTTATCGCAGACTGCCGTGCAAAAGGAATAAATACAACTGCGGCACATGCAAACAAAAAAGTGAGTGCGGTCAAAGTAAGGACAAGGAGAATTTGTTTTGAATGGATCATACACTCAGTATATATCATACGATGAAAATATAAAAATCACATGTGCTGATTCTATATCTGCTTATGGATGGGTAGCTAGATTTGCAGAGGACGAGACTTCCCCACCTGCCTCATACAGACGAGCAGCAAAAATAATAATACAACTGAGGGTAATTAGTGCCACAAAACTGAGAAAGAATTTTAAAAAGTTTTTATCAAAATATTTTGACATACAATTTTTTATGACTGACTCAGACTCGCTTTAAGTTGAAGAAGATTAGAATCATTTGGAACTTGAAGTAAACCTTGTTCGATAATTGCCCGAGCTCTAGTGAGATCGTGGAACACATCTCGATAGACAGCTACGAGTTGCACATACAAATATACTTGGGTTGGTCCTTTTGAAATTGCTTGCTTGTAATACGTCTCTGACTGTGTTGCATCATGCAAATAATACGCATACAGGTCTCCTATATTTCCAAATGAAACAAAGTTAGAAGACTGTAGTCTCCCTGCATACTGCCAATAAAGGAGTGCCGCTTGGTAATCCCCTGCCATTTTTTCATAAATACCAAGATCTACATACCCTGCCAAATAGGTCGGGGTCTTACGTATCGCAGTTTGCAAAGTAATTATTTTTTGAGTTATCATCGCTTTTACTTCAGGACTTAAGGCAAGCGACGTATTAAATTTTACAGGGCGATACAGGTCTGGAATGGGTTTTGGAACTGAGCGGGATGTGTCCATAGGAACCAACTCTACTTTGTAGTTCCCGTTGCCAGTAATATTAAAACCTACAGGTCCGTTTGGAGTCATCACACTTGTCGTCGTAGTACCGGATACAGAAGTACTCGTAGCAACAGTCGAAGATGCAGTCTGGCTAGTTTGTTTGCCAGATTTATTTTCTGCTGTATTTTCTGCTGTATTTTTGGATCTCAATAAAATAAAACCTAAGACAAGCAGAAGTACAATAAATATAATAATAAGGATTTTTGATGTTTTTGTCATGCGCTAAGTATAGCATATTCAAAAAAGCCATAAAATAGCCGAGCACGCTCTCTCTTAAAGCTATCCGCACACACAGCAAAAAACCACCTCTTGCGAGGTGGTTTTTTGCTATCTAGAGACTATCCCTACTCAATCATAACTCAATCTTAAATTAAGACTAGTTTGATCGTGTCTGGAAGAGACCTCCTGATGGTAATCCTGGGAGACCATATCCGTTTGAGAAGTCTACGTCTGAAGTTCCAGATGTAGAAGTCGCATTGCCTGACCATACAAAGTTACTTGTTGTCAACGCTGATGACGTTGCAACGTTATAACCTGGAGTCAAGTTTGTTGGATAAGCTGTGTCACCGAGAAGTGTAGTCACAACTGAGTAACTTGTCGCGTTCGGAGCAACTGAAGCTCGAAGCTCGAAGTAGACAGTTGCACCTTGTCCTCCTGGTGTTGATGCCCCTGAAACCTGTACTGGGTTTGTTGCTGGAACAATTGTGAACGTTGTTCCGTTCGGAACTGTGGCTACATTGTTTCCAATTTGGCCACTTGTACCCTGTCCAGAAATGGCACTTGAATATGCGGCGTCGTTGAAGGCATAAAGAGCGACTTGAGTTACTGTTGCTGATGTTGATGAAACCTGGAATGAGAATTTATTCAATCCAATTGATCCATTGGCATTTGCCGTAACTTTAAAGTGCATCAAGCGACCATCTGCGAGTCCGTTTGTAGGAAGAGTATCGAGAGCAAGATTTGGGAATGATCGGAACAATCGAACGCCTGAAACTGCTGTAGATCCAGATGCGTTGACTGTGTTTCCAGAACTCTGGCCTGTGCCTTGAGTACCGGTTGGATCAGATCCGTTGAAATCAACCTTGATAAGATCCCCTTGTGTACCTGGCTGAGATGTACCGACAGAAGCAAGATCAACTTTGACTGTCAAAGTTGTATCTGTGTCTTTTGAAAGTGCAACCACGGTAGGAAATGTTGATGTAGCGGTGAGACTGTTTCCAGTAAATGTCGCTAAACCAACTTGTGTCGCACCGTTCCAGATCGATACCTGAACAAGATCAGGTGCCAAACCAGATGTAAGTTTGAGACCTAGTCTGCTCAAGTTGACTGCTTCGTTTGCAGCTCGGAACTTGTAGACACCTACAATATTACCTGTTGATCCAGCTGCTGCAACTGTATAGGAAGGACTTGATGAATCTGTTGAAACAACAAGATTTCCTGTACTAATTGCCATTATCTGACCTACTGATGTTGAGAACGAAGGTGTGACTGCGTTACCAGAGTTTGCTCCAGTAACCGTAAGACCACTCACTGAAGTCAATCCCCAGTTGTATGTTCCAGTTGCACTTGAAGATACGTTACATTTTAGTGTAAGAGTCTTGATCGCGCCTTTTGGAATAACAAGCTGTTGATCAAGTGTGAAAGTGTTTGAACCTGCTACTGAAGGATTGATAACATTTGAACCTGTGTTCAAAACTGTTGATCCATCATACAGCTGGCAAGTGTTAAGTGAACTTGCTGTACCTGTTGTCGTCAAAAACAATGGGATTGAAGAAAATCGCATATCTTCACCCGACTGTGATGCATCAAACTGGTAGTTAGCAAATATAACTGCTTGGCCACCAGCAACAACATTCTGAGCAGAAGGTGTAGCAGAAACACTTACTGCAAGTGTCGCAGCACGAATTGTCATCGTGTTGAAGCTAATTGCTGAACTAAATGTCGAAAGACTAATTGTATTACCTGTAACCTGACCAGTCACGTTTGACCAATCTGTTGAAGGTGTAGTCGACGCAACAATTGTTGTGTTATTCGTATATGTTGATGGAACTTTTCCAAGAAGTGTATACGTACGAATTCCAACTGGGTAAGTGACGGTGTCAGTAAATGTAACTTTCTGGTTTGTTCCAGACTCAGCTACAGCATCTACTGGACCAGCAACTACAGCACCATTTGAGTCAACCAATGTAACGTTTGTAAGCGTTCCAAGGCCAGCTGATGATGATGTAAAGTGGAACATATGTGACTGAACTGAAACTGGTTCACCTTGGAAATTTGTGTCGTATCCTCCAAGAACCTGATTAGATACGTTGACTGCAATGTTCTGGGCAGCAACAGAAGTTGCCTTCTGAAGTGTTGTCACAGTACCTGCAGTAACTGTTACTTTTGATCCTGAGAACCAAGGTGTTCCAGTAAGGAACGCTGAACTTGCTCCCTGAGGATCACTAACCGTTGTACCTGCTGGAGCTGTGATTCCGTACATGTAAGTATCTCCAGTTACGTAGACATCAGTTGCCTTGTAGATGTCAAATTTAACTGTTCGTCCTGATGCACCAGCACCTGCAATATCACCTTGGACGTATATATCAACAGAGTTACCTTTGTCGATAAGAATACCTCCTGAAAATGCTGAAGTGTAGTACTTTCCGTCAGCAGAAACAGTTGTAGGGTATGCAGTACCATTGACGTATGTCATGACGTTTGCAAGGTCATTTGATGATGCTGAACCTGACTGATTCCAACGGATTGACGAAATTCGAATTTTTTCAGCTGAACCTGCTGTAAGGCGGATTCCTGAAAACTTGTATCCTGTTGTTCCGATTTGCTTACTCTGTGAAGAGTTTGGATCGAAAGAAGAAGTGTTAAGAGAAACACTACCCAAAGAAAGAGATGCATTGACTGTCTGCATTGATCCTGTGATTGGGAATGAACCATTGACAGTAGCGGATGTATTTACTGCATCAACCTGAAGACCTGCAACCTGTCCAGCGTATGCTTTAAGGTCTGAGTTCATGTTGCCAGAAACTGTCAATGTCATAGATGTTCCTGCTTTGACTACGAATGGATCACCGACCATAGCTTGGTGATTTGAATTCAAAGTCTTAGCAATACCGAGCTGCATTCCGTTCTGATCCAAAAGGACAATTCCGGAGAAAACAGCGTCTTGTGCGAGACCTGCTCGTTCAACTGTTACTGAATTCACTGTTACGTCGGACGAACCAGCTGTAACTGTAAATTTAGTAAATGGAACTCGAGCTGCGCTCGCTGGAGCGAGTAAGTTCGTAGGTTGAGAACCTGCTGTAACTGTCAATGCACCTCCTGTAGGAAGTGTTGTTGATGTACCGCAAGACTGACCTGTCGTTGAACTGTATCCTGTACTTGATGTACAACCTGCAGGATATGTTGTGGTTGTTGTTGTGGTTGTTGTTGTACTTGTTGTACCACCTGTTACGGAAGTACTCATCGAGTTAAGTTTAGCTCGAGTTATTGGACCAACATAACCGACTGCTGGGGTAATTCCATATTTTTGTTGGAATCTGATGGCAGATGCTCGAGTCAAGCCACCGAAGGTCATTGTTTCATGACCGGGTGAGCCTGCACCGATTGTTGCCAACTGAGTACCATCAACAGCATTAAGAACCTTTTGAAGATTCATAACATCTACACCGTGGCTTCCCATAGTCAAATTTCGACTAAAGGTATAACCCGTTGTCATGGTTGTTGTATTTGTTGTTGTTGTTAGCTGTGACTGCAAAGAGTTGATCGTTGCAAGCAAGCTGTTGATCTGAGCCTGTAAGTCGGCATTTGTCGCTGCACTTGCTGTAGGAACTACAACAAATGAAAGAGCCAATGCAAATCCTACAAAGCCACTGATCAATTTTACTGTTCGTGATTTTATAGACTTCATATAATTTTAATAAAATAACTTTCTCTATTGTTATTACTAATAGATTAGGGAAGAGTTATTGGAAACCAATTAACTAAACAAACTTGATAATCTAATAATTGATCTTCTGACAAGACACCGTAAACCAAACTGCGAACAAATCTACCTACTACTCACGCTTTCGCATCTAATTTCGCATCTAATTTCTTTTTGCTTATATATATCGACACAAACAAAAGAAATAGCTGGCAAGGTATAAGACTGAATTTCTATCGTTTCATTACCATGTCCGAAAAAGAGTTCAGAAAAAAAATGCATCACAGAAATTGTACAACAAGATGTACAGCAAAATGTATGGGGGAAATACTCGTTATAAAAGAGTGACTTCCATACGTCCTGAAATAATCCTTATGAAATATGTCAATGAACTGAAGCAATCCTCCAGCAATTATAACTTGCCTTTGAGAGACTTCCAAATCCTTTCATGTGGATAACTCGGGAGATATGACGCTACTTTGAATACTTTTGCACACTCATGTGTGCGTGCGTCACCCAGTAAGCCTCCCGAACCACTTCGCCAGTATTCCATACATTGGAGCCAAAAGTCAACATTTTTTTATTCAAACTTACATACTACTGATTGATATTAAGAGAATATTTTGTCCACCGCCGAGCACCTGTTTTCTTAAGGACATGCATGGCAATGAGCATTGTAAGTTCGCGTTGAATAGTTTTTTCACTACACCCCTTGATAACTTCTCCTATATCTTTGACCGTTACTTCTTTCTTTTTCTTGAGTAACTGTATAATGAGATTCTGTCTGTTGGACCTCTTAAGGACATCTTGATCTCCGGGGGATCTTTCAATCAGTGGTGAGGGTTCTTTTTTTTCGCGACCTAAAAAATTTTGATAAGTCAGAGATGCATTAGATGCAGGATGAAAAGATGAAGCGGTGGTAAGGTGTGGAGAATCAAAAAAAGTAATCGGCAATCGGGCTCGAGTATCTCCAGCTCCCTCTTTTATTGCTCGGTACTGTGCGATGTCTTCCACATGTGGTTGTTCGGTGGCCTGCAATGCGATCATATCAAGTTGATGAAGAAGCTCTGAAAATTCCTGTTTAAGGATTGAAAAATTCATTTGCGACACAAGCCCAGAACGATAAGACACTTCAAGGAGTGAGACGATATCAAGGACTCTATTTTTGGCATCATAGACAAAATTATTTTGTTCAGGAACGGGAGTGTCTTTGTACACTATCATAAAGGACAAGAGACTTCCCACCTTTTCTCGAAGAGCCCATTTCATTGGTTCGCTTTGAGAAAAAAGATTGGTTACCATGTATATAGCGGTAGCTAGTTTTTCTGTCTTTTTGTACACAAAAATAAACTTCTTGTCCGCATCAAAAAAAGACAATGGTTCAGTATTATTTGGAAGAGGTTTTTGCGGGTTAGTGTCTTTTATATTGTCCATGAGTGACTTTTTATGTGTAAAAGACATATTTTATGTCTTTTACACAATACCACATGCAAAAGAGTAAAGCAACTATGTCTGTTGAGATGTCCATTATACCTTACTCACGGACACAAGAGCAAACATTATTTTTTTTAATTCTGCTTATTATCTATTTTTAACTTTTTCTATTACAATAAAGGGACTATGGCAAAAAAGCTTAAAAAAAGTAAACTAAAAAAAGAAGAAAGAAACGATGAATCCGAACAGTATCTCGCAAAAGAAACCATACGAGGAATTGCCGCAGTCTTGTTTTTTGTAATAGCTTTATTTTTCCTACTTGCGGCTTTTGGTAAAGCTGGAGTTGTAGGAGAAAAATTATATACTCTCTTTTCATTTTTATTTGGAATTGGATTCTATCTTTTACCCATTTTATTTTTTATACTCTGTATTTCATTTTTCAAAAGTATTCATCAAAAGTTAGCTCTTCCCCACACACTCGGAGGCCTCCTCTTTTTCGTCTCTTCACTATCACTTATTACTATTACCTTTCCTCCAATTTCTGGTCACGGGGCAGGAGGGCTTGTTGGGGGCTTTATCTCTTCCCCCTTACTCTCGCTCTTTGATCTTTACGCAAGTGTCATTCTCCTTATTGCACTTATCATTGTCTCTTTGCTGGTTATCCTTGACACTTCACTTTCTTTTTCTTTCATCACCCGAATTTTCAAAAAGAAAGATGCAATCTTGGGAGATCAAACTGGCAAAGGAACGCCCACTCAATCAGAGGCATATATAAAAGAAATGCCACAAGACAAAGAAGCCGAGATGCGCGCAGTAAAAAACAAAGAAGATGTGGCTCGTGAAAACGCAAAAGACGCGCCTAAGGAAATTTCCAAAGATGCACACAAAAAAGACGATTTTGGCATCAACCCTCTTTCTTTCAATGGTAAAGTTTTTACCCCTCCTCCCCTCTCACTTTTAGAAGTCGATAAAGGTAAACCAGGTGTAGGAGACATTAAAGCAAACTCTAACATTATAAAGAGAACTCTTTCAAATTTTGGTATTCAGGTCGAAATGGATGAGATCTCCATAGGACCTTCTATCACCCGCTATGCACTTAAACCTGCCGAAGGTGTGAAGCTTTCACGAATTGTGGGTTATCAACAAGACCTATCTCTAGCACTCGCAGCTCACCCTATCCGTATTGAAGCACCTATTCCTGGCAAGTCTCTCGTCGGTATTGAAGTCCCCAACAGCACAAAAACAAAAGTTGGCCTCGGTTCACTTCTTAATTCCTCTGATTTTCAGAATTCTGACAAGCCTCTTCTTGTCACTCTCGGCAAAGGAATTTCGGGCATGTCACATTTTAGTAACCTTGCCAAAGCCCCCCATATGCTTATAGCCGGAGCCACCGGTTCTGGTAAGTCAGTAACTATACACGCAATCATTAGCTCACTTCTTTACAGAAACTCACCTGACAACCTTAAATTCATCATGGTGGATCCAAAACGTGTTGAGCTGACACTTTATAATAAAATTCCACATCTTCTCACCCCCGTCATCACTGATGCAAAAAAGGCTATCCTTGCCCTCAAATGGGCAGCAAAAGAAATGGACCGTCGTTATGACATCCTTCAGGCAGAAACACTTCAGAACATTGAGTCGTATCACAAAAATATCGTCGAGCCAGAATTAAAAAGACTGACAAAATCAAAAAGCAATGCCGAAGATACCAACGCAAAAGCGATTGAAACAATGCCGTACATCGTTATTGTTATCGATGAGTTGGCAGATATCATGCAATCATACCCACGAGAACTTGAAGCGGCCATTGTCCGTCTCGCTCAAATGTCCCGTGCTGTTGGTATTCACCTTATTCTTTCGACCCAGCGACCATCAGTCAATGTCATCACGGGACTTATCAAAGCAAACATTCCAACTCGCATTGCACTCCAAGTAGCGTCTCAAATAGACTCACGAACCATCCTCGACATGAGCGGAGCGGAAAAGCTACTTGGTGCAGGAGATATGCTCTATCTTTCTGGAGAAATGTCTCAACCTCAACGTATTCAATCAGCTTTTATTTCAGAAACTGAAACCAAAGCAATTGTAAAATATCTTGTTCAAAGTTATGAAAATGAAATACCTAACGAAATTAATCTCACGGGAAGTAATGAAAAAAATTCTATTTTCGAATCAACACTTGGTGATGAAAAGTCAGGCGATGAAGACGATTTGTACGAAGAAGCTCGCCAGACCGTCATGGAAGCTGGCAAAGCATCAACTTCATACCTCCAACGCAAGTTGGGTGTTGGCTATGCTCGTGCTGCACGACTTGTCGACATGCTAGAAGAACGCGGAGTGATTGGGCCTGGATCAGGCGCAAAGGCCCGAGAGGTATTGGGGGGGAATCAAGCAAATGATTCTGTAGAGGCAAAGGAAAATGAAAACGAAACACATTCATGAACCGCAACGCACTCTATGCGCTCCGAGTATCCCTTTTCTCCCTCCTCATTCTTTCAGTCCTAGGATACTCTCTCTTTCAAGCCCAGAAACTGATTTCCGGACCCAAAATCATAATAGATAGCCCTCAAAACGGTGCCACAGCAAGTTCCCCTTTTATAGAAATAACTGGACGAGCTCAAAATGCCTCATACATACGGCTCAATGGCAAACAAATATTTACTGACATTTCTGGAAAGTTCTCCGAAAAATTGCTCCTATCGCCCGGGTATAATATACTATTACTAGATGCAAAGGATAAATTTGGAAAGACTGTTTCAAAAAAGTTGGAGTTGATTTTAAAAGAATACTAATCAAATGAGTAAAATTGTTATTTTATAATCTCCTCTGTGCTGTCAGTAAAAAGTGTAATTTCGAAAGATTACTATAATATATATATATATAAAAATATGCAAAAGAAGAAAATACCAAAAGAAGAAAAAGGGCCAATCGGAAAAGTAAATATAGACGATACGCTGCGAGACATCCGCACCAAATTCGGTGACGACTCCATCATGATGCTGGGCGACAAGCCCCGTGTCGATGTCAATGCAATTCCGACTGGGTCAATCGGGCTCGATGCTGCACTTGGTGTCGGTGGAATCCCACGCGGACGCATTATCGAAATTTTTGGACCAGAATCATCGGGCAAAACAACACTTTCCCTACACATTATTGCCGAGGCACAAAAACTCGGAGGTCTTGCTGCGTTTATAGACGCCGAGCATGCTATGGATCCAGAATATGCTCAAAGGCTCGGGGTAAAAATCGATCAATTACTTATTTCCCAACCAGACACAGGTGAGCAAGCTTTAGAAATTGTCGAATCGCTCGTACGATCAGGTAAAATCGACGTCATTGTCATTGACTCCGTCGCTGCACTCACACCAAAAGATGAAATCGAGGGAGATATGGGAGCTCACCACGTCGGCAAACAGGCACGACTGATGTCACAGGCACTACGCAAGCTCACTGCCATCGTCGCCAAATCAAAAACTGTAGTTATATTTATAAACCAGATCCGCATGCAGATCGGCGTCATGTTTGGTAATCCAGAAACTACTCCAGGAGGCAAAGCACTCAAATTTTATACATCCGTCCGTCTCGATATTCGTCGTATCGCCCAGATCAAAAAAGGTGATGAAGTCATGGGTGGGCGTATCCGTGTGAAAGTTGTCAAAAATAAAGTAGCAGCACCATTCAAACAAACAGAATTTGACCTTATGTACAACGAGGGTATTTCTCGTGAAGGAGAAATCATTGCTCTCGGCGAAAAAATGGGTATTATCCACAAGTCCGGTACAAGCTATTCATATGGTGAAGAAAAACTCGGTCGTGGGTATGACGCCACACGACAGTTTTTGAGAGAAAATAGTAAAATTGCAGACAAAATACTGAAAGAAATTCGATCAAACCTCGGTAAAAATAGCGTAGCCGTTGTTTCAAATGCGGTTGAATCAACAAGTAGTAGTGAGGAATAAAAAAACGGGATAAACGTCCCTTGTTCTAAAAATTTTCTATTTATTTTATAAACTAAAATCAAACACCTCCGAGAACCTGATAGTATCTTGAGTAGCAAGTATTGCAACTACAAGCATGTTGTCTTATTTCTCCTTGCTATCGGTGTGAGAATGAAATTATGTATTCCCATATTCTATCTGCAAATATACTCTTTGTAGAGTCGCATATTTTTTTTCAAAAAGTTCCTTATCTGACAAATATATTTTTTCTTCTTACTAATCTAAAATAATTAGTATTATATAATTATATAAGCGTCAACAAAAAAGTGGGAGGTGTCCGAAGGCATCTCCCACCCAAACTCACTCGTTGCTTGCCTTTTGACTTCGCCAGGTTTTGACGAACTTCAAGGTCAACAGTGCAATCCCCGCGGTCGCAATTGGCGTTACCGGATGACTAAAATGAAAAAACAAAACATACAACCATACCAGTAAAAAAAATAGCAGGGCAAAAAATACTGGGGGCTGAATTTCATTTAACCCCCACTTAAAGAAGTTTTTCATAGAATTTCCTCCAGATATTATTATATACAACTTCTAATGCAAATGTCAATCTTGCTTTATGTCCTGTAAACTAATTGACGTTTTCCTAATTATACAAATTTAACACCCAAAATAATCGCTATCGAATAAATATAAAAACTCCAACAAAAAAGCGAGAGGGTCCGAAGACCTCTCCCGCCGTTGCAACTTAACATCGTGATGCTTTTCGGCGCCACTCGTCTAGTCCCGCGAACGCAAGCAACAACACAACAACAGCACAGACCAGATCTTGCGAAACTCGAGAGGGATCTGGGAAAAAAATTGTAGGAAGACTGAAAAAAAGGCCTCCCACCAAAAACCCGAAAAGAAAACAATCTCCCATGGAGAGATCTCCGCAGGTATACCCTAGTTTGCGAAATGGTGCCATTGTAGCACCTCCCGACTACAAGTGTAGGACACTTCACATACAAATGTCAAGTGTATTTAATGACTCTCGTACTGTATATTTTGACTATTAATCTACACACATATGGCAATGCTTGACTACAGTGAAATAACTAAAGGAAAATACATCGTCTTTGAGGGGGGTCCGTACGAAGTTATGGATGCTCATGTGTTTCGTAAACAACAGAGAAAACCTGTCAATGCAGTCAAATTGAAAAACTTAATCACGGGTAAAATTACCGAGCCGTCTTTTCATGTTTCTGACAAAGTAGAAGAAGCTGAAATAGAAAAAAGAGATGTGAAATATCTTTATGCAAACAAAGGCGAGTATTGGTTTTGCGATCCGAAGGAACCTTCAAACCGTTTTAAAATAGACGAGACACTCATAGGCACCGCCGCTAAGTTTATTAAAACAAACACAGTTTTAACAGCTATGGAATTTAAAGAACAAATTATTGGAATGAAACTTCCTATTAAAATGGAGTTAAAAGTGACTGAAGCTCATACTGCTGTCAAAGGCAATACAGCCCAAGGAGGTACCAAACAAGTGGTACTCGAGACAGGTGCGGTAGTCAACGTCCCTATGTTTATAAAAGAAGGTGAAATAATACGAATCAATACTGAAACTGGTGACTACGTAGAGAGAGTGGCGGGCAACTCATTTTAAGTGTCATTTAAATTTTATTCAACAAAAAATCCCTTTGGAATCTCCAAAGGGATTTTTTGTTTTAATGCTCATTGAGAAACAAACGGGATGAGTCCCATAAAACGAGCACGCTTTATTGCTGTGGCTAGTTTACGTTCGTGTCCTGCAGATACACCTGTTCGTTTACGCGAAATAATCCGAGCATGCGGGTTGAGAAATTTCTTTAAAATATCGACATCTTTATAGTCAATGTGTTTGATATTATTATGGGTGAAATAGCATTCTTTGTTGTTCATAATTCTGTATTTATATCTTAATATGTAAAGTTTTAGAATGGAATGTCTTCTGGGTTTATCTCCTCTTCTGGGTACTCAATAGTGTCCAATGCTTTTTTGTCATCTTCCCCGCCACCACTCGTTGCTGGAGCGCTATACCCTCCTGCTGTAGGACCTCCAGCAGGACGAGGCCCAAACTGAATGCGGTCAGCTATGACTTCAGTTCGATATTTTTTTACACCTGCGACGTCATCCCATGAGCGTGTTTGCATTCTACCTTCTACAAGACACGAGCCTCCTTTTTTCAAATACTGTCCAACGATTTCTGCTTGGCGACCAAATACCACTACATTGTGATAGTCGACGTTCTCTTGCTTAACACCGTTTTTGTCTTTCCATACGCGGTTTGTAGCAAGAGAAAAACTTGCAACTCGAATTCCAGACGGAAGAGATTTTAATTCTGGATCGCGAGTCAAGTTTCCGATGATAAGTGCTTTATTGAGATACATTGTATTAAAAATTATGCGAGGTTGTACCTATTTATGCTATAACTAATTCATCTATACTTTTGTCTATTTCTTCTACTGAAGATGATTCAGCTGAACCTTCTATTTCTCCAGAATTCTCATCCTGTCCCTCTATTTCTTTAGCAATCAGATCGTCTTTTTTGCTTATCATTTTACCAGCGATAAATGTATTTTCACGGACAGTTTTGATAATAAGAAATCTAACAAGAGTGTCGGTAGCATCGAGAGTTTTTTTGATTTTAATGATATCACCTTGTGGTAGATCAAATTTTATCCAACCAAAATATCCAGAACTAACTTTATGGCGAGTTGTAGAGACAACTTTGAGCATTTGATAGGCGAGGTCAATAAGAACGGGCTGTCCATCTGCAATGAGGCTACCCCCCGTAGATTCAATACGAGATGTAATAGAATGAACCTCCTTATTTACTTCTTCAAGAGAAAGGGATGGTAGGAAGATGTACGAAAGCTCGTAGACAATAGGCTTGTCCGTGATTTCGTGAGTCACCTCCTCCTGCGTATTACTATCTTTTACTTTGGTTTTTTCCATAGGGGTAGCGTACCATATGAGGGGCATACATGCAAATGAAAGAGTGAATTCAAAACAAACCCTTGTCATTCAAGTTACAGTATTGTAACGCATTTGCCACGAGGACACTTCTGACCACCTCGATATCCTCCCCCCTAATACGGGCTATTGCCGAAACTACTTCGGGGATATGCAACGGAGAATTTCGCTTGCCGCGATACGGATCTGGAGCAACAAAAGGAGCGTCTGTCTCTGAAAGAATACAACTGAGGGGCGCGTAAGCAACACATTCATCGTATTCATGAGTAAATGTTATAACTCCACCAAAAGAGACACTAAATCCAATATTGAGAAATCGTTTGAGTATTGTTAAGTCTCCGACAAAAAAATGAACATTCCCTCGCAACTTTTCTCCCTGAGTTTTTGCGTACTGTTCAAGAATGTCGAGACTTTCAGTATATGCGTCAAAATGTACTTTTTCTTTTGGTCGAATGTGGAGCATGAGAGGCTTTGAAACGTTGAGAGCGAGTTCAATCTGAGCTTTAAAAATTTCTTTTTGCTTTTTTTTAATTTCTTCAGAATCTTCTCCGAGTCGGAAATAATCAAGTCCACATTCGCCGATACAAACCACTTTCGAATGTTCGGCGAGAGTGGTTATTTTTTCATCAAAAATACTACCAACTATGACATCGTCAGGGTGCATACCCACAGATGCAAAAATATTGTCGTGAGTTTCTGCAAGTCTGACGGCTTTTTCTGATGTTTCAAAGTCAACACCAACTGTGATAGTGGCTATGTTGTGCTCTTGCAACTTGAGTATTTCATCTTCCCTATCCGCATCAAAATCCGGAAAGTAAATGTGGGAATGAATATCGAAGTAGTTATAATTCATATAATGAGTGAATGGCAAAAACGGCCCTTGTCAAATAATGTTTAGTCTTTCCTCAAAAAGAGTGGGGCTTCAGGACTTTTGTTTGTTTTGATCAAAGCTTTAATTGTGTCAGATGTCTGAGGTAAGATAGGATTGAGCATGTCAGCAACGGAGTACAAACGCAGCACAAGATCAGTTATCATTTTTTGTCCGAGAGCTTTGTCCGTCTTTATTACTTTAAAAGGTTGATTCGTCTGGATGTATTGGTCCATCTCACCAATTTCAGCCCAGACAAAATCCGCTGCTTTATTAATTTCATAAGTATCCACATAATCAAAAAACTTTTGTGGGATACTGATATCAGGAATGTGTGGTGCTACTTCTAAATTATCCTGGGCCATTTTCATAATACGAGAGACTAAATTACCAAGACCGTTTGCCAAATTTGCATTGTATGCAATCTTAACTCGATCCATACTGAAATCACTATCCTCAAACTGATTTGTTTCTCTGATAAGGTAATAGCGCAGTGGATCAATTCCATACTCATCTACTATGTGAAGTGGGTTCACAACATTACCAACACTTTTGGACATTTTTTGTCCAGCAATATTGATAAAACCATGAATAATAATTTTTTTTGAAGGTGGAAGCCCGACAGACATAAGCATTGCTTGCCACATCGCAGCTTGCTGTCGAACCTGATCTTTTCCAGCAAACTGAACTCCGGGCCACCACGCAAGAAAACTATCGGAATTATCAGGCCAGCCAATGGTCGAAATATAATTTATCAATGCATCAAACCAGACATACATGACATGGTCAGGATCGTTTGGAACTTGAACACCCCACGGCATTTTTGATTTGAGACGAGAAATACTAAAATCTTCAAGTCCTTTTTCTTTAATTAAAAATTTTATTTCATTGAGACGAAATTCAGGTACTACAAAATTAGGATTTTTTTCGTATAAATCTAAAAGCTTCGGTCCGTATTTCGAAAACCGAAAAAAATAATTTTTTTCTTCAATTATTTCTAATTCCCTATCTGAATGAATAGGACACCTGCCTTCCACCAGTTCTGAATCTGTCTTCTCCAATTCACAACCGACACAGTAACGTACTTTATATTCTTTTAAATAGATATCCCCTGCTTCGAAACATTTACTCCAAAACTCTTGAGCTGCTTTTTTATGATGTTCATCCGTTGTGCGGATAAATCTTAAGTCGTCGGTCAAATGAAGCAATAACTTTAGATTTCTAAATTTCTCAGCATACGCATCTGCATATTTTTGTGGATCTTGTCCCGCCTCAAGAGCTTTTTTATATACTTTTTGTCCGTGTTCATCGGTTCCTGTATTAAGAACCACTTCATACCCTTGAAGTTTTTTTGTACGTGCCACAAAATCCGCTTGAATTATTTCCATCGCAAAGCCTATGTGCGGATCAGCGTTTACATATGGAATTGTCGTAGTGATGTAAAAAAATTTTTTCATTTTTTTAAAGAAAATAAACTACTCGGTCTTTATACCATGCTCTATTTTTTGAATTTTATCTCGTTCGAGATCTTCAAAAAACTCAATAACAACAGAAGCAATCGGCACAGACAGTATCAACCCGAGGAATCCTGCTAATTCAAATCCTGCAACAAGAGCAATAATAGATACAATCGGAGGAACACCAACAACTTTTTTTACCACAAGCGGATAAATCAACTGGTTTTCAAATTGGTGAATAATGAGGTAAAAACCTGCGACAAGAAGAGCAGAAGAAAGCCCTCCAGAGACAAGAGAAATAGCAACAGCTGGAATTGCAGCAAGTATCGGTCCAAAAAGAGGAATTATTTCAAACGCTGCGGCAAGTGCGGCCAAAAGTAGTGCGTTGTGAATACCAAGAAGCAGTAGCCCCAAATACACGAGCATGCCAATAATACCCGCGAGAATAAGTTGTCCTTGCATCCACAAGCCTATTTTGTGTTGCGAGCGCTTCCACAAATCTAAAACATATTTTTCATGTTTGAGTGGAGCGATAATTCTTAAAAACGTCTCTACGCCATCCTCCTGCACACTCAAATAAAAAGAAAGAAACACCATGAGAAGGAAACTCAGAATTCCCCCGAACACAGTCGTGATTGTGTTAAATGTACCTGAAGACAATCTTACAATTACGGAGTTTATTTGGTTTATCACCTGCTCGATATTCGCACTGTTTGTAAAAGCCGAAACAAAAGGTTGAGATGATAAAAATGAATTGTGGGAGATTGAATTAGATAAATTTTGAGCACTAAAGTACGTTGGCAAATTTTTTACAAGATCGATTGATTCAGACAAAAGTGGCAAAAGAAGAAAATAAATAATAGAAACAAATACAGTGGCGAGAAATAAATAGACAAGAATAACAGCAAGTAATCTGGGAAATTTATGTCTGGTTAGAAATTTTGCCACTGGCTCAATAGCGGACGCAATAACGATAGACATAAGAACTACGATAAGTAAATCTTTTAAGAAAAACATCAGTGCAAAAAAAAGGACTATGAGAATCGCTCTGAATATAGTTCCGCTACCGATGTTTACTGTATATTCGTGATGTTCCATAGCACCATGGTATCACCGAGAGGGGGTTTTGTAAAAACTAGAAATGAAACATGTTTTTCAGCTCTTCCTCATCTTTTATATTACCCACCACTGCCATACATAGTCGTGCGTCGAGAACAATGTCCTGTGCAACAGCATACACATCCTCGACTGTTACTTTTTTTATTTCGAGTGCCAATTCATCTGGAGTCAAAACATGGTCTGGAGTGAGAATATGTTCAACTGCATAATATTCAGCCAGTGAATCCGAGGATTCGAGGCCTAAATACATGTTACCAATAAGGTATTGTTTTGTTTTTTCTAATTCTGACTCTTCCACTTTTTCATCGCGTAATTTTTTTAATTCATCCAGAATTGCAGCAACCACTTCCGAAACTCGACTTGTATCTACACCAGTAGAAACGGCCATATAGCCGTGGTCTGTGTACTCGTCTTCTCCTGCACGAACATAGTAACCTACCCCCATTTCTTCTCGTAATTTTTGAAACAAGCGAGACGACATACCACCGCCAAGAATAGAACTAAAAACTTGTAAAGGAATATTGCGAGGGTCGACTGCTTTATAACTGCGCAATCCCAAGACAATGTGAGTTTGGTCCGTTTTTTTATGTTTTATTTTTATAATCGGAACATTTTGAATTTCAACTACAGGAATTTTGTCTGTGTGAGGAGTAACAGGTATATGCTCAAAGGACTTCTCCACTTCTGCTTGTATAAGTGACTCGTCAAATGTACCAGCAATGATAACCGTAGTGGCTGACGCAACATAGTGGGCAGCACGGTACTCAAGCAAATTTTGTCGAGTAATACTTAAAACATTTTCTTTTGTCCCTGCGACATTCCAACCAGCGGGCTGATCTCCATAGAGAGCCTCCATAAAAACATCGTGAACTATTTTGTGTGGCATGTCTTCGTACATGTTGATTTCTTCGACAATAACTCCCTTCTCCTTTTCTATTTCATTTTCATCAAATACTGGATTTTGGTACAGGTCAGAAACAACATCGAGAATAGTCGAAAGATGCGATGGGTGGGATTTGGCATAGTAACCGGTAAATTCCTGAGATGTGAAAGCGTTGGACTGCGAGCCAATGGAGTCAAGCTCAAGAGCAATATCAATTACTCGCGGTCGTTTAGTTGTACCCTTAAAACACATATGTTCAAGAAAATGAGACACGCCATTTTGTGCTTTTGTCTCATATTTTGAGCCAGCAGAGACAATAACAAGAACGGTCACGGAAGGGCTGTCAGAGAAAGGAACTGTAAGTAGTGTAAGGCCGGTAGAAAGAATGGTTCGCTTGAAATTCATAGGTTTGTGTGGTTAAAATGTGACGACTTGAAAGCTTGGGGAATATAGCACAAATAAGACAAAAGAAAAAGGGCTCTTAAAATGTCATATCATTAAGGGCTTATTGTGATTTTGTATAAATAGAAACCACCCGAAGTGCGGATGACTCTTGAGGTGGTGAGTGGTTGACGAAAGCAAACTATCAACCAGTCATTCTGTGACAAATCGCCGCAAGTCCGAGAAGACCGGAACCAAACATAAACATACTCTTTGGCTCCGGCGTCGGTGATGATGAGGACAACCAAAACCTACCTGATAAGTGGCATTTCCGCCTTCAGACTGGAATCTTGTCTCGCCCATGATTTTTTCTCCCACAATCCTAATTAAATCTTTTCTCTCTCTTTTATTGATAAATGTTTGTGTTTCATATCACTTGATATTTTATCAAGTGATGCACTTACTTGTTGAAATGGTGTCTATAATCCCAGCATCTCAGAAAAGATGTCTCTAAATATACCTCTTAAGAGAGTTTTAATCGTATAAATACAGACACTTCTTCCACACTCATTCGAGTCTGCTCACCGGTGTCGCGATCGCGAAGAGTCACACTACCGCCGTTTTCAGGATTTTTTTCCAAAGTGTCAAAATCAATGGTCACACACCACGGTGTACCTATTTCATCTTGTCTGCGGTATCGCTTGCCAATGTTGCCGTTGTCGTCAAACTCACACATGAATTCCTTGCGAAGCACTCCAAACACCTCGCGAGCTTTTGCCACCAATTCTGGTTTGTTTTTAAGGAGAGGAAAAATCGCACATTTGATGGGAGCAAGTGCTGGAGGAAACTTCATAACTATTCGTTTATCATCACCCATTTCATCTTCATGGTAAAACTCTGTCATAACGGCGAGAAAAGTTCGGTCAAGCCCGACGGATGTTTCAACTATATGCGGAATAAATTTTGTGTTAGTTGTCTCATCAAGGTATGCCAAATCTACTCCAGAAAACTTCTGATGCTGAGAAAGATCATAATTTCCTCTCGCATGAATTCCTTCCATTTCTTTAAATCCGAAAGGAAAATTATACTCGATATCCCATGCAGCCCTTGCGTAGAAAACAAGATTTTCATGCTCATGCCATTTTAAATTTTCTTCTTTAAAACCAAGGTCGAGATAATACTGCCATCTTTTTTTTCTCCACTCTTCATAAACAGACATCTCTTCTTCAGGACGAACAAACATTTGCATTTCCATCTGTTCAAATTCTCGCTTACGAAAAATATACTGGCGAGGAGCGATTTCATTTCTAAACGTCTTACCTATTTGTGCAATGCCAAAGGGAATTTTTACACGAGTTGTATCGAGAACATTTTTAAAATTGATATAAATACCCTGACATGTTTCTCCCCGAAGATATGTAGGCTCTTTTGTCCAATCGTCAGAAAAATTACCCAGATTGGATTTTACGAGCAGATTAAATATTTTTACTTCTGTAAAATCTTTTTTACCGCACACCGGACACACTATTTCTTTTCGATGTTCGTTGAAAACAGTATTTATTTCTTCAATGCTCATTTTTTCATCGGCAAAGACTTCAACTGCTTCGAGTAGGTGGTCCGCACGGGATCGTGTATGGCACAAGCGACATTCTACAAGTGGGTCAGAAAATCCGCCAACGTGACCAGACGCCGTCCACACAGTTGGGTGCATAAAAATTCCAGAATCTAGACCAACAATGTTGTCCTCTTCCTGCACCATAGCTTTCCGCCATGCCGCTCGAATATTTGTGGCAAGTTCGGTACCATAGGGACCAAAATCGTACACACCCGGAAAACCTCCGTAAATTTCAGACGAAGGATATACAAAACCTCGTCGTTTGCAGAGTGATACTATTTTTTCCATGAGATTATTTTCTTTTTTTTGTTTTTCTGCCATTTTTTCTTTTGTGTAATATATTCTTTACCCTACACTTATTTTAGAATTATGTCATCACCTGACTTGAAAGATGGATCCGAGTATCGAGTCGTAACCGTCTGAGCACTTGCAGACAGAGTAGCATTTGTATATGAATCATGGGCACTTGCCGTTGCGACAGAAGTGAGAGCGGCCGATTGCCCCACTGAAGTAATAGAAGGGGTCAATCCAACCTCAAATGTTATTGTCTTTGGTAAAAGACTGAAGCCTGTACCGGAAGAGAGACTCCCCACATTCCAAACGACGACTCGAGTATCAGGATTATATACCACAGATTCACTCGATGGAATGACCTTTCCAATCCAAGAAACTCCAACGGGCAACGTAGCAGAGACAATTCCTCCCGTAAGATCGTTCGATGTATTAGATAATGTCCAAGTGATGCCGTACGTAGACTGTTTGTCTGCACGAGGTGGAATAGGACCAGTCGTGGTAAAGGCACTTGTGGCATGACTAGACTGTGCCACAAGTGCTAAAATTGATGACAGTTTGATAGTAATATTGCCAGAAGATGAAATACTGGATGCATTATCTGTAACTCTGTTTCCTCTCATAACAACTGAAATATCAATGTGAGGATTTTTAATACTACGAACTATAACAGGATCAGCGATGGAAGATACATACAACGATGTCTGTCCAGTATCACCAAAAGAAAGTACTGAAAGAATCGGAAGACTATTTTTGTCCCACGTCACGGTATTATCAAGCGAGCGGTAGAATCCATTGGATGCAGACACTGAACTGCGATTGACCACATTACCAGAAATAGTAGCGACAACAACCCCATTCAATATTTTTTCGGGTAATGTGTTTTGCCAAGTAATGGTAACTGGCACTGACTGCCCTATATTTGAAAGAAGAGAGGGATTTGAAGAAGTGAGAGAAAGATTAAAGAATGATTTATTGATAGCAATTGTGGCGTCTGACTGACCGAGAAGGGCATCGAAATCTTTGTTGGGATCATTGCTTTTTGTGCCTACAGAAACACGAAAAGACCGCTGTTCATTGTCCTGCCCGACAAGTGCACCAGTGATCGACAGAGTTTTCTTGTCTCCATTTTTAAGATCGCCTACGTCCCACAAAGCATTACCCACTGTAGGTTTTTGACTTGCGCTTGCAAAAGTAAACCCGTATGGGTATTCAATTTTGACAAGCGTATGCGGAACAACCGCATTAGAATTTGACGTGAGATCAACAGTCAGTGTCATTTGTTCTCCAGAATCGACTTGCTTTGGATATGTCACATTGAGAAGCAGTGGCGCAGATCCGAGAGAAATATCATATGACTTGTCTTTTGAAAATGTGGCCGTCGATCCTTTTACACCATACTCTAGAGTAACATGAACCGTCTTGAGCGAATTCGTCTGTCCAAAAAAAACGGCTCGGAGTGAGTAGTTACCAGTTTTACCGGCGGGAATAGTACCAAGACTAATTTTGTCATGACCAAGAGTGGTGACTCCTGCTGTAGCTCGCGTTCCTTCGGGATAGTCAATGTAAAGAGTCGCATTTTGAAGTTCGGTTCTATTGCCATTGAGCACGGTCAAGTCTGCATCGAGTTCGTCGCCAGAAGCAACGGAACTTGGTCCAGTTATTTTTATATCCACATTACTGGAAGAAATCATATTAAAACCTCCAAAGAAAATAAAAATAGCAACACCAAGTGAGACACAGAAAAAGATAAGTGATATACCAAAAAAATGCTCAAAAAAAGAATTTCTTTTGGCAGGAACAATGTCCTCATATGGCACATCGAGAGAAGGCTTTTCTCCCCAGTCTCGAGGAGTGAGATCTTCTTCAGGAATTACGGGGGAAGAAACAGGGGTTCTTTTTTCTTGAGGCACACGCGAATCGTCTCTCGAGTACAGAGATCTTTTCAGACGCTCAATACGACTTTTTTCGAATTCCATAGCGAAAGTGTAACATGAAAAAAGATTAACGGACACCCTGCTCTATTTTTTTGGATCTCCACCCGAGCTTGTCACCATACAATTTTAGATAAGAATGATTTTAAAATTTTTTGTGTCAATAGTATTTTGTATAAAATGTCACAAATGTTATATATAATGGAATTAACTTCATCTCATTTTACGATGCCAAATTGCTAGAGGCAAGACCAAGATTGATGATGGCAATAAGTCTCTGGCGAACGTTGTTGGCATGTCGAAGAAGATCGGTATTCCATTCGATAGAATCCGTATTTGGTCCGAGAAATATTTCTGTCTCGTTGTCTCTTACAACATATCCAAGATGATACAAAATACGCAACACAATAATGCTTTCAACCGTTGCAACTTCTTCAACTGTGACAGTAATCAAATACACCCATCCGTTTTTTACCGTATGGAATATCTCAGGATGTGGCGTTTCTCCAGGGATCATGTTTAAAATAAGGTTGACGATCCGAGCCATGGATTTATTTTTTTCTTCTGAGTCTTTTGTTTCCACATCGAAAAAAAAATTTCTCTCCGTCATCATACCTGTGGTCTTCCACCCATTTTTACCATGTAAGACTGATATTTTTCCTAGAGAATACTGCACGAGACCAGAACGTAATTTTGATAAACTTGTCCGCACCGACTGAGCTGAGACAAAAATGAGACCAAGATCTTCCGAAAGGACGTGTACCAAAAAATTAGCCTCGCCATATGGTGTGCATTTAAGAATAATCCCTTCAGTAGTGTAGATGTGGTATGACATTACCGCACGACTGATACAGAAAACGTACTACCGTCTACGACAATATGATGAACCTGTTTCTCCAAAGAATACACAATCTCACCGACCAATGTTACGCCGAGAATTGCACTACTACTTTTCTCAAATATTTTTTTAATTCTTTCGTCAATGCACACAATAATTTTTATTTTCACTGTCGGATCAAGGTTTTCTTTCTTTCGAACATCCTGAATACCCCGAATGATTTCGCGGACCACACCTTCCTCCAGCAACTCATCGGTCAATACGGTATCAAACGACATCTCACTGCCTTCACTGACAATAACTTTTTTTACATTGATTTCATCGGCGATAATATCCAAAAGTTCTGGTGAAAAATTAATTTCAATTGTGAGAGATGCCAATGGTTGACGAACCTTCATTCCTGCTTTCTGACGAAGTTCCAAGGCTCTAGAAACAACCTCTCGAACACGCTTCATTGATTCGATACCCTCGAGATCTATACTCATCAATCTATTTTCATCACCCCCCTCTTCATCCATAGTATATTTAGGCCATTTTGTAAGATGCACACTCTCCTCTGCATGAGCCCCCTCTACATGGCGCAACTTTTGATATATTTCTTCGGCCAAAAAAGGCATGAACGGTGCAATTATTTTTGAGAGTTCGAGAAGTACTATAGCTAAATGTGCGGAGGCAATTGTCTGCTCATTTTTATTTTCTGATTTAAGTCGATCACGACTACGCCGTACATACCACGTAGAAAGATCATCGACAAAATCTATAATTGGTCGTGAGGCGCGGTCGAGTTCGTAGGCGTCGAGGGATACGGTTACAACATCACGTAGTTCGACAAGGCGAGAAAGTATCCAAGAATCAAGAACATGTCTTTTACCTTCGTAACGGTTATCACTAGGTTCACTCGCGTATGTCTCGTAAAAAGAAAGTACATTTCCAAGCTTCTGCACAATTTTTTTGTGGATTTCATCAACACCTTTCTCAGAAAAATTAAAATCTTCTGCTTTTACCAGTGGTGAGGCGATAAGATAATATCGAAGAGCATCTGCTCCAAATTTGTTAATAGTTTCCATTACATCGGGATAATTTTTGAGACTCTTTGACATCTTGCGACCATCTTCAGCCAAGACTAAACCATTGACCAGCACTCTTTCGTATGGAGCGCGATCAAAGAGTGCAACAGACAAAACAAGTAATGTATAAAACCATCCGCGAGTCTGATCCAATCCTTCCGCAATAAAATCTGCCGGAAAAAGCGCACTGCCAGACTTTTCAAATTCTTCTTTGTGTTCAAATGGATAATGTTGTTGTGCAAACGGCATTGATCCTGAGTCGTACCATGTGTCAAAAACTTCAGGTACGCGCGAGAGGAGTTGTCCTAATTCATTAAACAACTGTACGTCATCGATATATGGTCGATGAAGATCAATTTCAAAATACTGATTGTGTGGCAATGGCACAAAAGTGATTTCCCGCATTTCTGCATATCCGTAGTTTTCAAATCTATGACGCAATACTGCTTCGTTTTCAACAGATATTCCTTCAGATAAAAGACTGAGTGCTCGAAGAACTGCACCATGAGAAACAATGAGAATATTTTTATGCTGATATTTCTTTTCAAGATCGTACATAAAATCCCCTGCACGCTTCACAAGCGCGCGATATGATTCCCCGTTAACTGACTCAAATTCGTACGGATTACCACTATCATGACGAAGACTAAAATAGTCACTCATTGGCTTACCGTCAAACACACCAACATTCCATTCACTTAATCTTTCATCACACACTATTCTTTCTCGTTCAATCCCAAGCCCCTCTGCTATGATTTCTGCAGTTTCTCTCGTGCGTAAAAATGGAGAAACGAAAATGTAATCAAATTCCTTTTTCTCAAATTTCTCTCTTATTTCTTCAGTGGTTTTTTTTACTTGATCTTTTCCATGGGCTGTCAAATGGTGCACATCTCTATTACCTGAGCTCCAAATACCTAAAATATTATGTTCAGCTTCACCGTGACGAAGTCCAACGTACTTATTACCTGATTTTTTCGTCTTAGCTTTAAGATCTGCAACACTACCTATGATTTCCATTTTTCCGTCAATACTCATCCATACTGGCAAGGGCGCTCCCCAATATCTCGAGCGAGAAATATTCCAATCTCGAGCACCTTCAAGCCATTTACCAAATCTTCCTTCCCCTATTTCTTTTGGAGTCCATGAAATGGTGTTATTTATTTCTATCATTCTCTCTTTAATATCCGTCACTTTGACAAACCATGAAGTGGTTGCGTAGTTAAGAAGTGGTGTACCGCATCGCCAGCAATGTGGGTACGCATGAACAATTTTTTCTTTCGCAAAAAGTGTTCCTCGTTTCGCTAAATATTTGATAACTTCAATATCTGCCTGCTGGGGATCTTCAATCGGTTTTACTTTCGTCCCCGAAAAATCCACTACTTCCTTTTTAAAGGTACCGTCTCTCTCCACATGTTGAATAAAAGGCAAATTCTCACTTTTTCCTAAATTCATATCATCCTCACCGAAAGCTGAAGCAATATGAACTACACCGGTGCCACTATCCATTGTCACAAAATCCCCATGATATATTTTCCATCCATTTTCTTTATTATCCAAATTTAGATCAGTTGCATAGTAATCAAAGACCGGAACGTATGTTTTTTCTAATAATTTTTCTCCCGAAAACTCTTCAACAATTTTGGGATTTTTAAAAAATTTTTTATTTTTTTCAAATGTTTCTTTTGCGATAATATAATATTCCGTTTTTGATTCTCCCACCAATTCACCTTCCTCAATTTTTATATATTGAAAATCTTTATTTACCGCCACTGCAACATTTCCAGGTAAAGTCCATGGTGTCGTCGTCCACGCTACAATGTATGTTGGTTTGTTTTCATCCACCAATTTAAATTTTACGTACACTGTAATATCAGTGATGTCTTTGTATCCCAAATTTACTTCAAAATTTGAAAGAGTGGTCTCGTCATGCGGACAAAAAAGCATTGAGCGAAAACCTTGATAGACCAAGCCTTTGTCGTATAATTTTTTAAAAGACCACCAGACAGACTCAGTGTATGTTGTATCCATGGTTCGATAATCATGATCCATATCAACCCATCGTCCCATTCTTGGAATAATTCGCTTCCATTCGTCTGCATAGCGAAAGACACTGTTTCGTGCAGCTTGATTAAAATTCTCTACACCAAAAGCTTCGATATCTTTTTTACTTTTTAATCCGAGCTCTTTTTCTACTAAATTTTCAACGGGTAGTCCATGACAATCCCAACCCCACCGACGCAACACTCGCTTGCCTTTCATAGTCTCATATCGAGGCATAATGTCTTTAATTGTGCCAGGCAAAAAATGCCCAAAGTGTGGAAGGCCTGTAGCAAAAGGTGGTCCATCGTATGTAACAAAATTTCCATTTGGTGCTGGCTTTGTAAGCGTCTTCTCGAAAATATTATTCTCCTTCCAAAAGGCTAATATCTTTTCCTCACGCAAAGCTGTGTCGCTTTTGACGATGTCCGTTTTATTTTCTTGGTTTATGTCTTTATCAGCCATTATTCCATACTAGCACTTTTAAACTATTTTAAAAATCTCTCCCCCAGATACTCTGTATGATACAGATCACATCTCCTCTGGCACTTTAATCCCGAGTAAATGTAGGCCGGAAGTCATGACATCTACAAAAGCTCGAGTCAGAGAAACTTTGTACAGAGAAGTCGGGTCATCAAGGTCTATGATTTTGTGTGAAGCATAAAAGGAATTAAATTCACTTGCTAATTCGGTCACATATGTTACGAGATAATGTGGAGCATATTCCTTTGCAGAGCGGGAAATGATTGAAGGGAAACGCTCTAAAAGCCTTTCGAGATTGGTTACTTTCCAGCTGTTAAGCGCCCTAGGCATTGCCTCGGGCTGAGTCTCGCCCGAGGCAATGCCTAGGGCTTCCTTTGCTCTTACAAGAATAGATTTTGCACGGACAGTGGCATATTGCAGATACGGCCCTGAATCTCCATCAAGCGACAGTGCCTTTTCTTTATCAAATACAATATCCCCACCTATAGCTTGGCGAAGAATGGTAAACTTGAGTGCTCCGAGAGCGACTGTCTCAGCAATATCATTTTTCTCAGCATCTCCGAGCACACCATTTTTTATTTTCTCCCGAGCAGCGTCACTGAGCATGTCTATAATATTTTCGGCAGATAAGACATCCCCAGTCCGAGAAGACATTTTGCCAGAAGGTAGTTTCAAAACCCCGTGCGAGAGGTGCAATAATTTATCATGTAACTCTGGGAAAATTTCTTCAAGCGACTTCTCTACCACTCTGAAGAAATCATTCTGCTCATTGGCAGTGACGGTAATCGACTGGTCAAAAGGTGAAAATAAATCCTGCTTTATATGCATCAAGCCTACCTCTTTGGCTTCATAGGTTGGCAAACCTTCAGAATTTAAAAAGACCCTTGTATGCAAGCCGTACTTTTCTCCGGGAAAAATAACTGCTCCGTCACTTTTTTCAAAAATACCCTTTTCTAAATATTCTAAAACAATTTTCTTGCCCATCTCCCCCGACTGGCTTTCATAAAAATGATGGTCGAAGGTGCTTCCAAGTCGCGTGTACATGCTCTCGAAATAATGAAGTGAAATCTCTCTACCTTTTTCGTACAGCAGGTTTATTTCGTCATCTGATTTTTCGTAAATCTTTTTGTTAATGGCAATAATTTCCTCTTTCGCTTTGCCATCAATTTCAAAAAGCTTTGCCCCGAGAGCATATGCTTGACCGAGAGTTTTGACATTCACACCTGTGTCCACCTCCATGTTCTGAAGTCCCCACACTGCCTTGGCAACATGCAAACCGACATCTCCATGGTAGGTTGCTCGAATGACTTCAGCACCTTCGGCTTCAATAAGTCGAGATACTGCTTCGCCAATAACGTTGTTCATCATATGACCGACATGAAACTCCTTAAAGACGTTTGGTTGGGTGTACTCAACAATAATCCTCTTTCCAGAGTAGTGGCTATGCTCACCAAATGTCGGCCCGACAGAAATTATTTTCTCCACAACATCGGAAAAAATTCCAGGCGACAAAGTGAAATTAATAAAGCCCGGCCCAGCCACTTCCACATCAAAAATTTCTGGGATTCGTGCCACTCGTAGTTTTTCCGCAAATTCTTCTGCAAGCTCTCGCGGATTTTTCCCAATATTTTTTGCCATAACCATTGCGACATTGCTCGCAAAATCCCCATACACCATATCCGCGGGATATTCCAAAACAAAATCCCCCTCAATGGCGAGAGTGCAGGTAATCCAGTTTTTTATTGTATCGTGCAGAGTCATAGGGGCAGTATAACATTGTCGCTTCACTTTATAAAAGCAGTCGTGTCGTCCATCCCCGCTGCAAGCAATTGAGGCATTGGCGACACGAACCAGGGCTTATGTATTCGTAGAAGAATCGGCCACCGCCGATACTCCTTTACCAATCCCCACAGCGGAGCTGGTGGGGTATTTCTCGAATAAAATAAAACCCCAGAAAGCTTGTAAGCCTTTTGGGGGTAGATCGAATTCAGAAATTAATCTATAAGAAAACTCTTCAAAACATAATAAACCGTAACATCAAATCTCTCAGCATAAGTGCCTGGATAAGGTTGAAATTTTGTTCTTTCAACTAGAACCCATTCCTTACCATCGATAATGATTTTTTTTAAAAATTGATTCGCAGACAAAGGGTCATCGGTTAGATGAAAATCCCTACACTCTATCCCATTTACTGTCAATAGTTTGGACGGAAACGAAAATTTAATCTCCATAATTTCACTATACAGGTCCAAAATTCTGTGATGGAACTCTCTCGTGAGTCCTACACCATTTATTTTTCTTAAAAATTCTCCAGTAAAGGGTTTTCTATCTTTACTTAAAATATCAGGATAGGCCCGAAACATAACACTCATGAATGCGCTATCACTATGACTAGTTGCCAAAACAAACACAAAATATCCATCTCCCATTTTAGCTATGTTGCCAAAATCTATATACATTTTAACTCTCCTCTGACCAAGAATATTACTATGATACGCAAAAAAGTCAAGATAAAATTTTCTTCCTCAAAACCCCGTCAATCTTCCTCGCAATCACCACGAAATCTTTTTCTTTTTTCCCGCGTGTTGTTTCCGCTGCAGTACCCATTCGAATGCCAGAAGGATCCATTGCGCTTCGAGTTTCTCCGGGAATTGTATTTTTATTAACGATGATTCCGGCTATCTCGAGCCTGTGGCTTGCCTCTTCACCACTCAGATGAGGTTTATCTCCAACTCCCTCATTCCACGTATCCATCAAAACCATGTGACTGTCGGTACCGCCTGAAATAATCCTCCAGCCGAGTTTTTGTAATTCTTTTGCCAAAACGTGAGCATTTTTAACCACCTGCTTTGCATATGTTTTAAATGCTGGCGACATTGCTTCTCTCAACGCAACAGCCGATGCAGCAATCTGATTAACATGAGGTCCTCCTTGGAGTCCTGGAAAAATCGCTTTGTCTATGAGATCCGAATAAGAAATAATTTTTCCCTTTGCATCGGTTTTCGTTTTATCTTTTCTACTGAAAATAATTGCACTTCGTGGACCTCGCAGTGTTTTGTGCACTGTTGTAGTTACTACGTCAGCATAGGAAAAAGGTGACGGGTATACTTTTCCAGCAACGAGCCCGGCAATGTGCGACATATCTACCATCAGTATCGCCCCACATGCATCCGCTATGTCTCGAAATTTCTTGAAATCTACCGTCCTCGGATATGCTGTGTACCCGCAGACGATAAGTGCTGGTTTTTCTCGCACGGCAATTTCTTTAACAGCATCATAATCAATAACTTCGGTTTTGGGATCAACACCATACGGCACCTGTTGCCACATTTTTCCAGTGACTGAAACTTTTTGACCATGAGTCAAATGTCCACCATGAGAAAGAGTCATGCCCATAATTTTCTCACCAAATGGCACGAGTGCAACATACACAGCAAGGTTTGCAGGAGCGCCTGAAAGTGCTTGCATGTTTACGTGCCAGGTATTTTTGGAAAGTCCAAAGAGTTTCAATGCTCGCTCAATAGCAAGATCTTCGATTTTGTCTATATTAACTTGACCCCCGTAGTATCGTTTGTGTGGATACCCCTCAGCATATTTGTTTGTAAGTTCTGATCCAAGAGCAAGAAGCACATCCTGTGATACATAATTCTCCGAGGCGATCAGATTAATCACTTTTTTTTGTCGAGTCTTTTCCGAAGCAATCAATTTTGCGATTTGTGTGTCTTTCATAAAAATGTAAAATTACTAACTTTATTAAAGCTGTAGGTAATAAAAATCAGTTTGAAAGACATTAGATCATAGTATTATTTTCTGTCTTTTTCATTAAATCCCCCTGCGACTGTCATTTCTCCTTTTAAAACGGGGTGCGGATCATAGCCCTCCAAAGTGACCATTTCGGGTCGGAAACTCGCGAGATCTTTTATGTCATCACTGAGTACAAGCTTCGGAAACATTTTGGGTTCTCGCGTGAGTTGTTCTTTTACTTGATCCACATGATTGTGATAAATATGTACATCACCGAGAGTATGAATAAATTCCCCAGGCTCATAGCCCGCAATTTTAGCGATAATCATCGTGAGGGCGGCATAACTAGCTATATTAAAAGGAACCCCAAGAAATGTATCACAACTCCTTTGATACAACAGCCCGGATAATTTATTACCAGAAACATTAAAGTGTAATAAAATGTGACAAAGGGGAAAACTCAATGCGTCCCCCGGTTTTGCCATTCCATACAAAAATTGTGGATTCCAAGCAGACAGAACAGCATGTTTCCTTTCTGGAAAATTTTTCAGTGTATCCACAACCCACGAAAGCTGGTCGATCTTCCGACCATCGGCTGCAGGCCATGCTCTCCATTGTTCTCCATATATTCTCGGTAACTCTCCATGATCCGTTGCAAAAACGTTATCGGTTTTTATTTTTTCAACAAATTCTTCTTTGGTCAAATCTTTCAATTGTCCTACACTGACTTTTGCTTTATAAATTTTATAAGGATAATCATTCCAGATAGGAACCTTGTGATCTACTAAATACTTAATATTTGTTTGACCTGACATAAACCAATACAGCTCATGCATAATACTATTCCATGAAACTTTTTTTGTGGTCAACAAAGGAAAACCTTTTGAAAGATCAAAACGCATTTGTCTCCCAAATACACTGGTTAAACCCATACCAGTATTATGATCATGTTTCTCTGTTCCATTATCCAAAATATCTTGAAGTAGCTCAAGATACTGATACTCTCCGTGTTTTGAATCATTCATGTTATTTTATTTATGTTTTTTAGGCTGTGCAAAATGGTTCGAATTTATACTACTGAACCTACCAACACCATCTTTTCCAAAATATTTCTTACTTGAAGAACTGGTCAACTGTGCAAAAAGTAGCTGTGCAACTTCCATCCCAGGTCTTAAAATAATCGGAATATTACTTGTATTGAGCAACTCAAAAGTTGGATAAAAATGATGCCCTGGATTAAATAACATTGCTGTATTATGCACCACCAAACCAACCCGAGCTAAACTACTTTTACCAGACAATAATATCAGATGGTTGAGATCAACACCGATAAATTCTTTTTGTTTTCCTAACACAGTCTCCCCTGGATGCAATACAAATGCATCCCCATCAGAAACCTTAATTTTTCGAGTTTTCGGATAAATTTTATTCATGGGGTCTGCAGCTGTAATGGAATATCGCTCAGTAACTTCAAATTCGTTACCGAGCGTCACATCATAGCTAGCCAACTGGAGTTTGCTCTCAGAAAAAGGCTTAATGACAATCGATCCATCTTTTAATCCCTTTCGTATATCTGTGTCTGATAAAAACATAGTGGTGAGTTATTTAATAATAAAAACATTCTCTGTTCCATAATATTCAAGCCAATGAGCATTGTAATGTGCAAACATTCTTTCGAGACGATCCTGCGGTAATTCCACCACTCCAAAATCTTCCGTTATTTTTGCTAATCTCAACTTTATTTTTTCCACTTTGCTTTCATCTGTGCCGAGCATTTCAAACTCGGCTACATATCCATATCCCGCATTTTTATCTAAACAAATAGTTAGATCATTTAAAGTATACTCTTCCCTTTCGCGTGACCATTTTGACTGCCAGGAAAGTCCAGAGGCAATAAGCAACGAATCGAGTTTTTCTAAAGTCATGTTTATTACCTGCTCAAACTCTATCCGAGACACACCATTGGAGCTTGTGTCACTACCAATTGATGCTTTGATAACTAATATCACTTTATTTTTATCTTCAGGTAAAAAAATCTCACGTGTTCGAACTGAAAAATTTTTTCCAAAAGTCAGAATTTCATCAAATGAAATATTTTTTTCAGTGTGTATAAAAGGTGCAACTGCGTTTTTGAATGCACCGGCATCATTCAATACAAAATAATGATTTAATTGCTTACTCTTATTGATAAATAGTCCACCTTTTTCCAGAATTAAATCTCTCACTCGTTTCGCTTCTTTTTCTTCACCTAACAAACTTTTTATTTCAATTTCGTAAGTTGATGACATCAGAAAATTTTAGTATTATCTAGCTAATAAAGTAAGTATACTAAACTGAAATTAACCCGCAAGACATGACAAAAACCACATTAATCAGTATTATTGCAGTCATAAGTCAAAAAACTAGAGCTATGGGCTATAAAAATAGCCTTTTGTGGAAAATTGAGGGTGATTTACCGAGATTTAGAAAATTAACAACAGGACGCGTCGTAATCATGGGGCGTAAAACATACGAATCAATCGGCCAACCACTACCCAATCGAACAAATATCGTCATAACAAGAAATTTAGATTTTAAATTAGAAGGAATTATTGTTGTTTCATCAATTAAAAAAGCATTGGAAGCGTCTAAAAAAAATGGCACCGAAGAAATCTTTATTATTGGTGGTGGAGAGATTTACGCACAATCACTTTCTTTTGTAGATCGTTTGTACCTCACACTCGTTGACGACGAACCAATTGCCGATACTTTTTTTCCTGATTATTCAAAATTTAAAAAAGAAATATTTAAAGAAGAACACCATGAACATACTCCAGCTTTCACATACCTCACTTTGGAAAAATAAAAGCATCGAAATTATCGATGCTCTACTCGTAAAGTTTTTTCTAATCGTTGACATTCTTCCGCTAGAATCCTTCGATGACAAAATTTAGACCCATCCTCAATACACATTATAGTGATGTTTCGAATTGATGCGACAATGGAAAAAAGATAGACTCTAGGAGTTTTTTGTGGACTTCGTAATTCTTCCAAATAACTCTCTTCAAAAATTTTCCAGTTTATCTTCTTTCTGTAATAGCTTCCAATAAGTTTTGATGATGGGGCAAATTCCACCATATGAATATCGAATTTTTTAATTCGTAAGTCTGGCGTCACTCCATCATTTAAAGTATGCCTGCTCATGATAGAAACGCGCATGCCATCTTGAGGAGAAGGTTCTTTCAAAATACATTTTGTAAATAACATTATAACCCTCTTTACAGCATAACATAGTTAGCATAAAAATTGAATCAGCTTCGATTATTCGAACCTTATCCCATGCGATTTTTTTAGAGTCTTTCCAGAAAGTTCCGTATGGTCGTAATCAATGTTTGCAATAGCTCTAATAATAGGCTTTTAATAACATTTGTTGCATCATATCTACATCCCAAACCGACCTCTAATACCACTCACACCTTTGTTTTTTAAAATAAATAAAAGCTATCGATAAAAATATCTCGAAATAATATAATCCTGCATGAGAACTCTCTACATAAGCCTTATCAATATACGGTTTTAAGAAATCAAAAATGTTTACAAATTCATCCGGTTCGACATACAGAGCATCTATTTTTTAATATATGTAGTAACAAATGGAGAAGTAAATAAACCGACTCGTTTACCAGAAATCAGCCATATAATCTCCTCTCTGAGGTATGCTTGACAGACCCTCAAGAAAATCTATGGGCTTGCGATAGTGACTAGAAAAATGTATTCATGGAACTTATTGTTGTCACCTATTGAATTTGATTAAAATTTGACAAAGTGCTATTAATACAGTAACTTAAAAAATGGATTGGGAGAAAAAGTATGAAACACAAAAAGACAGAATCACTCATACTCGGACGGATGTTGCAAAAAATCGCTCCACGGATTGGAGCAATTGTAATCTTGGAGCCAGAATGGAATATCGTCGGACAAATCACATTCAAAAGTGGTCGACGATCCTACTTTCGATACAACACTGTTGATCTCAACTCGATGGGAGCATCGGAAATTGCAAAAGATAAAGACTACGCAAATTTCTTCATGAGACAGATGGGGTACCCTATCGTTCCGGGGAGTAAAACGTTCTTCTCAAATCGGTGGGCAAAAGCTATTAAATCAGTTCATCGAAATATTGGTGATGCGTATCAGTATGCTAAAAAGTTGGGTTTTCCAGTCATTGTAAAGCCTAACAGTGGGAGCCAGGGTGTAGGGGTTGCCCTCGTGCATAACAAACAAGAGTTTATGCGAGCAATGCGAGGAATTTTTACCCAAGATCGGGTGGCACTCGTTCAACGGTGTGTGAGTGGTAAAGATTATCGTCTCGTGGTTCTTGACAACAAAATCATATCTGCATATGAACGGATTCCTCTCAATGTGGTTGGAGACGGCAAATCCACCATTGAAAAACTGCTCAGAATAAAACAAGAAAAATTTGTTGCTTCAAGTCGCGACACTCGGATCAAGCTAAAGGATCCTCGCATTGCGATTAAACTTGCTCATCAAGGTCTCACATTACGTTCTATTCCAAGCAAAGGGGAAGGTGTGTACCTCCTCGACAACGCAAATTTGTCAACTGGCGGAGACTCGGTGGATGTGACTGATCAGTTACACTTAGCATTCAAGAAGCTCGCGATACAACTCACTCGAGATATGGGTCTTCGTTTGTGCGGTGTCGACTTCATGATTGAAGGGGACATCAGTAAGAAACCTGGGGTGTATTGGGTTTTAGAAATTAACTCTGCGCCAGGTCTAGATCACTATGCAAAAATGGGTAGAATTCAGGAAAAAGTTGTCGAGGACTTATATCTCGAAGTTCTGAAACATATGGAGAAAAGACGGTGACAACCGGGGTGCACATATCCCGGTTTTTTTATATACTACCCAGATGAAAAAGGTGGAAGAAATAAAAACACCAATTCGAGAACTCACAGAACTGATAAATAGATGTGGGGGTGCAATCCTATATACCCCCTTTACCGATGAAATTGATTACAGTGACAACTCATTTCCATTCATAATACATCAGAACAGAATACTTCTACCGAGTACCAAAATAACTGATCCATATGCATGGGCAGGAACATGTATTTCTATATATAGAGACAAAAATCCCTTCATTTTAATTCCCGGAAAACACTTTGATATATACGGCACTCGCCACGGAAAAGGTGGAGGATGGTATGATCGTTTTCTTTCTAAGGTTCCGAGAACTTGGTTGAGAATTGGAATTGCAACTGTAGACGAGTTCTCGGAAGAACGCTTATCGAGAGAATCTTGGGACGAATCAATGGATTGGCTATTAATACAATATAAGTCGGAATGGATACCATCCAAAGTAAGCTAAAAGATAGTACCTCTCGGTACTATCTTTTAGCTTAGAAAATAAATTATTTATCCATCGAAGTTACCTATTTCACTTCGACGCCCATACTTCTTGCGGAGCCTGCAATAATCTTCATTGCGGCTTCGATGTCGTTTGCATTCAAGTCGGGCATCTTTTTCTCTGCTATTTCGCGAAGTTGAGCTTTGGTAATACTACCTACTTTTGAAACAGCATTTTTACCAGATCCTTTTTCTTTACCCATTGCTTTCAAAATGAGGTTTGTTGCGGGAGACACTTTAACTACAAAAGAAAAAGTGCGGTCTTCATACACTGAAATTTCCACAGGGACCATATCGCCCTTCATATCTTTAGTAGCATCGTTAAACTGCTTGACGAATTCGCCAATATTCACACCTGCCTGACCGAGAGCTGGACCTGTTTTACCTGCTGGAGTTGCTGCTCCCCCAACAATGATGAGTTTTAATTTTTTTGTTATTTTTTTAGCCATGATTTTTTATTATTTCCCTGAAGCGTAGGAAAGAGCACTATACCTTATATGTAAAATATATTCAATGTTAACTTTTTTTATAATTATGCTCTAAAAAACGTGTTAGATCGAGTATTCCACCAATGAACGTAGAAAGAATGACAATTGCCAAAACATCCACCATAATTATTGCTGATCCCAACCAACTAAGTACTAGAGCCTCGAATATATTATGATAGCCCAATCCTTCGCCTCCCCCACTATAATAAATACGTACAGATCCATATATAACTGTACCTAAAAATACTATCACTGCCAAAACAAGACCGATCTTAAGACCTTTTTTCCAAAAATGCGAACTTTTTTTAACTATAGGTATTTGAGCCTCCATATATTTTTATTATGATTTTTTAATCTGCAGAAAATCCAACTCCACTGGAGTTTCGCGACCAAACATAGCAACAAGTACTTTTACTTTACCTCGCTCTTCGTCTACCTCTGAAACTTTACCCTCCAAATCCTTAAATGGACCGTCTACAATCATAATGTTGTCGTTTACAGACAAATCAATTTTGTGTTTGGCAGTACCAGTATCCATTCGAGCAAAGAGCTCGTCGACTTCTTTACGGTCAATAGGTACCGGATAGACTCCGGAACCGACGAAACCTGTCACACGTGGAGTGTTGCGTACAACAAACCACGAATCATCAGTCACAATCATATCCACGAGAATGTAACCTGGATATATTTTTTCTTCTTCTTCTACTCGTTTACCGCCCTTAATCTTTATCTTTTTTTCGGTCGGAACAATAACATTAAAAATCTTGTCTTCCATGTTAAGAGACTCGATACGTTGTTTCAAATTACGCTCGACAGCATTTTCATATCCAGCGTAAGTGTGGATGACGTACCAATTTCGTCCTTCTTGTAATTGTTGTTTAGACATAGATGTTGTAATTACACGTGTATTATAATATGTATTATATGACAAATTTAGCTAAAATCATCTTGAAAAGGTAGTCAAAAAAACCTAGGAAAAAAGAGACGGAAAGAGAAATAAAGACAACAACAATGGTAAAAGCGATAGCCTGATTGCGAGTCGGCCACGAAACGTGTTTCAACTCTCCCTGTGTTTCTTTGAGATATGTGATGATGCTCATATATTTTTTAGTAAAAAACCCCTTGCGGGTTCCTTACCATAAGACTACTCTATTCTATCTCATACGTCAATGTGACATCTGAAGTGAGTTTATTCTCCCCTGTTGGGATCTGAGGAGAAACACCAGAGCCCACGGAAGCAGATTTAGCATCCATAGTTTGGATTCCTCCGTATAATATTGGTCGCGGGTTTCCTGATTCGTCAAAATTTACTATTTTTTCTAGGCGAATACCGAGAGACTTGGCCAGAATTCCCGCTTTTGTCTTAGCATTCGCGATAGCCTTGTCGCGGGCTTGTGTCTGAATCATATCTGGATTGTCTATTGTAAAATTTAGCCCGCTGATGTTTGACGCTCCAAGTGTACCAACTTTAGTAAGAATAGATCCTGCATCAGCGGTCTTACGAACCTTGACAGTGATACTCTGACTCACTTCATAGCCAACAATCACCGGTGTTCCACCTCGACATGCACCACCGACGCAAAGATTGGGAGTATTATAATTATATTTTGGGTAGGTATTGTATCCTTGCGTTTGAATATCTTTTTCATCAACACCAAGTGCCTTCAGTGCAGTGATAATATCATTTGTTTTTTTAGCTGCGGCATTTTGAGCATCGGCGACCACTTTAGCTGTTTCAGTTACAGAAAAAGAAAATGACCCCGTATCCGGAACTGCGATCACTTCCCCATGACCACTCACAGCCACGGTATGAGTTGAATTTGGATTACGTCCAATGTGGGAATTTTCCTTCAGCGCATTCACAGTCAGAGTACCTATAAAAAGTATTAAGATAATAAGAAGGGTAAATAACGTGTTAAAAAATATTTTTTTATTGTTTGTGTCGATGAATGTGTCCATGGTTTTAAGTTAGAAATTGAGTAATATGTCTAAAAACAATTATATCACACCTGTCTTTTCGCGATATCGAGGAGATTTTGAAAAAGTGATACAACTGTCAGAGGGCCAACACCACCGGGAACAGGAGTAATATGGTATACAATCGGCTCAACTGTCTCAAAATCAACATCGCCACATATTTTTCCATCGATTCTGTGAATACCCACGTCGATCACCACCTGTCCCTCTTTCACATAAGACGCATCAATGTACCGTGGCTTACCAACAGCCACTATAAGTATGTCTGCGGAACGAGTTATTTCTCTCAGACCGTCTGTGTAGGAGTGGCATACGGTCACCGTTGCATTGTGTGCGAGTGCCATGAGGGCGACTGGTTTACCTACAAGATCAGAGCGACCCACCACAACCACGTGTTTACCTGACAGATCGATTTTGTAATACTCGAATAAAGACATAATCCCGCGAGCAGTTGCAGGCAAACACACATCCGTACTTTGACGCAAAAGAAGTCCCCCAGCATCTGTTCCGAGCCCATCTACATCTTTTTCAGGTAAAATACAATCTAACAACCCACGAATAAAAACGACATGATTCGAGATTGTAGGCAAAGGCAATTGAATAATAATTCCACCAATACGGGAATTATTATTACATTCATGGATAACTTTTTTTATCTCCTTCTCTGTACTATTTTCCTCTAAAATAATATGACGAACAGGAACTCCAAGTGCCGCACCAAATAGCACCTTTTGATTTATATATACAGTTGATGCAGGATTGTCTCCGATCTGAATAATAGCGAGTTCGGGTATGCGCGGTAGAGATGCAAAATCTACCACCAAAGCTTTTTTCAAACTATCACGTACTGGTATGCCAGAAAGTATCACAATATCTTAATGTTACGTTGCTTAATTCTATTAAAGAAATAGACTGAAATCACACATATACAAACACCAACCACAACGCCCCCCACCACATCTGAAAGCCAGTGAACACCGAGATACAGACGGCTTACTGAGACGGACACAATGCCAAGCACACAAAAAGTGTTAAAAAAAATGCGCATGGGGCGCGATAAATACGAATCAAATATATACATGAGCATGCCAAAAAAAATGGTGACAATAACCGCATGATAACTTGGAAAACTCTTACCGAAAGCGGTAATAACTTGATCAGTCGGTCGGGCTCTGTTAAAGATAACTTTCAAAATGGAATCAATTACTGCCCCAGCTACTAGCGTCGACACAAAAAGAATACTCCACCGAATTCCCCGAACAAGATATATAAGAATGGCAATAAAAAGCACAACACTAAGCGAAGCAACGGATACATCAAAGAATGTGGTCAGCAAGTACAGATATTCAGTGGGTCCAGCACCACGGACAGAGGAAAAATATGTCGCAACAGAAAGATCAAGAGCCTGAATCATTAGAGAAGTATACTACACTTTTTATGTATTTTACTGCCATGTCTACTATTTCTCCCATCGAGAAAAAATTCCAGCGGGAAGGAGGCGCCCGCTCTGTGTTTCTCCGATAGTAAGTTCACCGGAAATCATGGACCCTTGTAAATTTACTGTGATGCCCTCAAGTGCCTGTTTATATGCTAGAGACGAATAACCTCCTGCATAGCCGTGCAATACGACAGCGAGGGGCTCAGGAGAAATTACTTTTTGCACACGATCGAGAAATGGGAGTAGATCTTTTTCTATTTTCCATAATTCTTTTTTTGCTCCTCGCCCAAATGTTGGAGGGTCCATTACCACTATGTCGTATCTCTTTCCTCGACGAATTTCACGCTCAATAAATTTACGCACATCTTCAACAATAAAACGAATAGAATCTTCTTTCAGTCCAGATGCATCTCTATTTGCTTTTGCCCACACTACTGCCGACTCCGAAGCATCAACATGCGTCACAGACGAACCAGCTAGAGTTGCAACAAGAGATGTTCCACCTGTATACCCAAAAAGATTAAGAACTGAAACGTCTTCTCGTGTTTTTTTTGCTTCTTTTATTTTCTCATACAACCATTGCCACTCGGGCAATTGTTCCGGAAAAAGTCCTACGTGTTTAAAAGGCGAGAGTTTGAGAACAAAAGTAATCGTCTCAGAAGAAACATGTGAAACAGAAAAAGAAACTTTCCACGTATTTAGTGTCTTGTCTGGTAGATTGCCAGAAATTTTCCATTTTCCTCCCGTATTTAGAGAACCAATAGAATACTCAAATGATGCTGAAACATTTTTCCATTCTTCCGCGGGTAAAGAACGTTTCCAAAGTGCTTGTGGATCTGGTCGAGAAAGTCTCACTGCACCGTATCGTTCAAGTTTTTCACCCTCCCCACTATCAAGTAATTCGTAGTCAGAAGTATGTGGG
>JBBQLO010000004.1:0-41053 GCA_038327915.1 Parcubacteria group bacterium
AATCTCGGAACCTGCCCAATACATTTTTTCAATACAAAATCGTTCTTCGAAATTTAAATGATGATATTTCATATGACAAATTAAAATTAATTTTGCTAATACTTTAATTCTAACTGTCCTACTTCAAAGGTGTCGAGAGGGTTGTACATTTCAAATCCGTCCCTCCCTGGACTTTAAAAATGGGAAAGGAGATACCATGCCAACTTTTATGACCGCCTTGGTTGCCGAGGCCACTGAAGTCTTTTCTGCCGACTACTGGAGAAAGGCCTTTGCCGAGAATTTCGGAAAGTCTGAACCGGAAGCGGTCCAACTGTGCGACCAGGCTTTCTTCAAATTGATGGGGTGGAGGGAACATGCTTTCCTTGCCACCACTATTGTGAAGAACCCGGCTGCATTCACACGGCCCGCGAAATTGAAGGTTTTCTTCACGGGCGAGGCCCTCGAGAGGCATAAGGACGCAGAGGGGAATGTGGTTTCGAAGACCAATCAGTACCCCGCGGCGCCCATCCAGCTTTCTATGAAGGTTGGGGAAGCGGTCGGGGCGATCCTGATGGGTCGTATCCAGAAGCTCGGAGCGGTTCATTAGAACGTCTCTCGCGATTTCTGGGTCACGGACCAGACGAAGCCCGGCTACAATGCCGGGACCGCCGAAGTTGCCGGAACTCTGTCTGGCGCGATGCATGGTTTACTCAACATCGCGGAGGGACTGAATGACCAGGAAGGGTTCGCCGACTTGGCGAAACTCTTTCAGAAGTTGTTTGGCAATGTTCCCGCCGGAGTTTATTTTCGGATCAAGGATGTTGTAAATTCCCAGAAGGCTGACCCTGCGCCAAGCCGCCAAGCTCCACCCGTCGTTGATGGGCAGGGTAAGGCGCGTCCCCGCACGGAAAAACCCCTGCAGACAGTAAAGCAAGGCCAAAATGTCCGAGTGCCCGACCCGATGAGACCGACGAAGGAGGACCAAATCCTCCTCGATGAGTATCGGAAGGCGCAAAACGGGCATCAGCCTGTTAACAACGTCTTCGCCGCTTCGCTTCGAGCCTAACATTGGTTGTAAGTAGTACCCCCGCACAAAACATCGTGCGGGGTTTTCATTTGACAAAATAAATATCATATATTACTATGTGTTTAGGAAGTTCCCCAATGACAAAACCCAATTATCGAGGACACCATGGTTTTCCCCCTAGCCCTCCAGAGCATTCTGGATGAAATAAAAAATTCAAAGGAAGGTGACGTACCAATCTTAATTACGCGGTATGGAAGGTTATTTGAACAATTATTTCTTGGTTTTACTCTGTCCGATAATGAAGTCTGTACATACAGAGAGGATGAGTATCTTCCTTTTCTAGATGCTGTTGAGGAAATGAAAAATCTCCAACCGGTAGGATACGATCCGTCTCATCCTACTGAAGGATGCAATAAAGAATTTTTTTCTTCGGTAGAGTCTTTTCTCCGAGTCGGAAGTGGAGACTTAGAGTATTACATCTGTGTCGGCACCAAGTTAGATTTTTGGCACGGTGTTGATGCATTATTTTCTTGGCGAGGGATGTGCGTCTCCATTGATGTAACGGTAAACACGGAGAAAAAATATAAGGCAGATTTTCTCATTACACCTCCACTACTAGTAAGTGGTGAAGTATACACTTTAATTGCCAGAGACATCGCACTGCTTTTGATAACGAGAAAGCTGAATCAGCTTTCTCAAAAACCTATGTACCCGTTTAGTCAACCGAGGAGGACCTAATAAGTCACCTCGGTTTTATTTTTGAAAATTAATATATTGTGTATACTGTACTCATGATTAAACAACGCAGTACATTATTTCTCGGGATTTTTATTTTTGTCATTCCTTTTTTGGGTTTGCCCACTTCGTGGCGTGCGTCACTTGTCATGATTGCCGGTCTTGGCCTTATCGCTCTATCAATCAAAATCACTTTGCCTCGAAGATTGGCGAAGTCTGGTAAAAAGTTGCGCCGCAAAGAAAAAGTATCTGCCGTGTTCGTAGAAAACATGCCGATTGAGTCCATCCCTCCGCAAGCTTATTCGGCTCGTACACTATCAGGTGATCCAGTTGAACCAGAAATACGTTAGTAGGAATAATATATGTGCACATAAGTTGTTAATTTTATATACATATATTTATACGTAATTGACTCCAAATAATTTTTATTTAATTTTCATACATTTTCAATGAACCGCACACTTCTCATTCTCGCTTTCACCACACTTTTTTTCTCAGTTATTTTTGCTTTGATGCCAAAAATATTGAGTGCCCACTATGTGTTCAAAGCGGGCACTCTTGTTGGTGACGCTTTTTTCTCTCTCCATAGTAACTCCGCTCGAGGTACTGTATCTGGAATTGCCACAGTCACTCCGACGCATGTCTCGACACCAGGATCGGTCAAAGGAATTTATATGACGAGCTGGATTGCTTCGGCACCTTCCTTGCGCGCTCGTTTAGTGCATCTTCTTGATACAACAGAAGCAAATACGGTGGTCATAGATATTAAAGACTACAGTGGTAAGATTGTATTTCAAGTCACAAATCCAAAACTGAAGGCATATGGTTCGGAGGAAGTACGAGTAAAAGATATGCCTGAGTTTATTGCCTCTCTCCACCAGAGAGGTGTGTATGTCATTGGGCGTGTTGCGGTGTTTCAGGATAAATATTTTGTAACACGTAGACCAGATTTGGCGGTAAAAAATGAAACAGGGAGTGCTGTTTGGAAAGACCACAAGGGCATTTCGTGGATTGATGTTGGCGCTCGGGAATATTGGGATTACATTATTTTACTTGCAGAAGAGTCCCACAAAATAGGTTTTGATGAAATTAATTTTGACTATGTTCGTTTTCCATCTGACGGCAACATGAAAGATATTTCTTTCCCATGGAGTTCGACGACACCTAAGGCAACGGTATTAAAAAATTTCTTCTCCTATCTTCATGATCATCTCGCTACATTGACACCAGATTTAAAAATATCGGCAGACCTTTTTGGCATGACCACGACTGTTATAGACGATATGGGTATTGGACAAGTTTTGGAAAATGCATTGCCATATTTTGATTTCATTGATCCGATGGTCTATCCTTCTCATTACCCGACCACTTTTATGGGTTACAAAAATCCCGAACAATATCCGTATGAAGTCGTCAAATTTGCCATGCAGTCTGCAGTAGAGCGGGCACACGCACTTGCTTCGAGTTCGCCTGATCATATTTCTTTGAATACATATACTACAAAACTCCGACCGTGGCTTCAGGATTTTGGTCTCAAGGTAACATACGGCCAGAGAGAAGTCCGTGCACAAATAAAAGCAACCAATGAAGTCGGACTTTCCTCGTGGCTTTTGTGGAGTGCGTCGAATAATTACACAAAAGGGGGGTTAGAAAGTAAATAAAAAAGTTAGAAAAAGGTTTAGGCAAATTTTATTGATGTTAGATTTATTGTTTTTATTGTACAATTATCAGAATGGACCCCAATGCAATTACATATTTTGGTGAGACGGATGCACGCAACAAAAAGATACGCTTTGGTATTAAAGCCAAAGATCGTCTGAAGCACGTCTATGTTATCGGTAAGACAGGAATGGGTAAGTCGACGCTTCTTGAAAACATGGCTATTCAGGATATCCAAAATGGCGAAGGTATGACTTTTATTGATCCTCACGGTGGCACAGCAGAAAAACTTCTCGAGTATGTACCAGAGCATCGCATCAAAGATGTGTTGTATTTTGCACCTTTTGATATGGAATACCCTGTTTCTTTTAATGTGCTTGAAGATGTGGGAGAAGACAAACGTCACCTCGTGGTCAATGGGCTTATGTCTACGTTTGAAAAAATCTGGGTTGATGCTTGGTCAGCTCGTATAGCATACATTTTGACGAACACTTTGCTCGCTTTGCTTGAATATCCTGGGGCGACACTTCTCGGTGTAAATCGCATGCTCACCGACAAGGAATACAGAAAAAAAGTAGTGGACAATGTAAAAGATCCGTCAGTGAAAATATTTTGGGTAGAGGAGTTCGGCAAGTGGACAGAAAAATTTGTGTCAGAAGCTATTCCTGCTATTCAAAACAAAGTCGGACAATTTACTGCTAACCCACTTGTACGCAATTTACTCGGACAAGCTAAGTCATCATTTGACATTCGCTCGTTCATGGATGAACGTAAGATTATTATTATCAATATGTCCAAAGGTTTGGTGGGTGAGGGAAACGCGAGGCTTATTGGCTCTATGCTCATTACTAAAATATATCTTGCCGCCATGTCTCGTGCAGATCGAGACGAGCAGTCACTTGCCAAACTTCCGAATTTTTATTTGTATGTCGATGAATTTCAATCATTTGCAAATAAAAGTTTTGCAGATATCCTCTCGGAGGCCAGAAAATATAAACTCAATCTGACTATTGCACATCAGTATATTGAACAAATGGAAGAAGAGGTGCGTGATGCAGTGTTTGGAAACGTTGGGACGATGATTACATTTCGCGTTGGTGCTTTTGATGCTGAAGTTCTGGAAAAAGAATTTGCTCCTACGTTTACAGCTGAGGATTTGGTCAATCTTGGTTTCACCCAGATTTATTTGAAGCTTATGATTGATGGCGTTTCTTCGCAACCATTTTCTTCTACCACCATGGCACCAATTGCTCGGTCTGAGAAAACATTTAAAGCGGAAGTAATCGCAAGTTCTCGCGAATTATTTGCTCGACCACGGGCACAGGTCGAAAAAGAGGTGCAAGATTGGCACAGTAATGGTGGATCTGTTGTGAAAAATCCTCAAAATGAACAACCAAGAGAACAACAGAGAGAATCAACATCTGTGCAAAGTGGACAAAGAATGCAATATATAGACACAAGAAATACTGGCGCGAGAAATGTTCCGTCACAGAATGTCCAATCTTCACAATCTTTCCAAACTGCAAAATATTTGCAGACTTCACCCAGAGAATTCCCGTTGAAAAAACCAGAAAATCGAGAGCGGTATAGTGCCCCAGAGACACCTTTAATACCTACCCACGTGTCTTCGAGAGAAATTCCAGCACCCACTACTCCACAGCAGACACAATCACAAGGTCAAGTTGAAGATAATCGCGAACAAAATCGTTTTGCATTTGCTCAAGCCGCGGAGCTTCTACTTCAAAAACAAGAACTTGTGTTGAAAACTATGGACAAGGATGAGGAAGGAAATATTCAGAAACAACAGCAGTCCGAGAGGCACAATCCGCAACCGAAAGTCATTTCCCTTTCTTCTCTTATTGCTGATGAATCAAAGAAAAATCCAAGTGCACAAAATATTTCAAATCTTAAGTCGGCTCTCGCAGAAGCGTTGAAAAAGACTCAACCCTCGCAATCTCTCCAACCTCAACCCGTTCGGCTTGTTCAAGCGATGTCCCAACAATATCAACCAAAGCAGGAAGAAAAACGATTGGAGATACCAGTAGAGAAACAAGCAGAAAAGCTTGAAGAAAAGGTTTTCGAAAAGATACCAGAAAAAGTAGAAAAGGTTGCTTTTCAAATAAAGTCACAACAACAAAATGAGAAATTATTTGAAAAACCAATGGAAACTCTTGTTGAAAAACCAGTGGAAAAAATCGCAGAGCCTATAGCCTCTGCTCATGAAATTCCCGAGAAAGTGTTGCGAGAACTTTTGAGTATGGATTCTTTGGTCGACAAATAGCCCTACACAAATACAGATATGACTCCAAAAAGAATTCTCATTTTTTCCACAGCGTACTATCCATTTGTTGGAGGGGCCGAAATAGCTATTAAAGAAATCACCGATCGCTTGATGGGAGATTTTGAGTTTGATCTTATCACCGCGCGTTTTAAGAAAGAATTACCAAGTGTGGAAAAAGTTGGAAATGTGACCGTGTATAGAATGGGCACAGGAAAGCCACTGTGTGATAAGGTTCTTTTACCTTTTCGCGGAGCTCTTAAGGCATGGCAATTAGAAAAAGAACATACGTATTTTTGTCTGTGGGGTATGATGGCTACTTTTGCTAGCGGAGCAGGATACGTTCTCAATATTGTGCGTGCGTGTAGTGGAAAAAGTCATATCCCTATGGTGCTCACTTTGCAAGAAGGGGATTCAGATGCACATCTTCGGTATCGGTGGGGAGGAATGCTCTCACTTTCTCTTTGGCTTGCTCTTCGAAATACTGATTTTTTGACGGCGTTAAGTAATTTTCTTTTGCATCGTGCTGAACGTTTTGGATACAAAGGTAGAAGTGCCCTTGTTCCAAATGGAGTTGATATCGGGGTTTTCTCACAAGTAGTCACCCAAAGTGAAAAAGAAAAAATAAAAGTGTTGTTAGATAAAAAAGACGGAGAGGTTTTTCTGGTCACCACTTCTCGCCTCGTCCACAAAAATGCTGTTGATGATATTATTTCTGCCCTTCCATGTGTATCAACTTTTGTTTCACTTGTCGTTATCGGCACGGGAGAAGAAGGTTTGCGACTCCAGGAACTTGCGGGAAGTTTGGGTGTTGCCGATCGTGTTAAATTTTTAGGTTTTTTACCACACAAAGACATTCCAAAATATTTTTCTGTCTGTGATATTTTTGTGAGGCCAAGCCGGTCTGAAGGTTTTGGTAATTCATTTATTGAAGCCATGGCAGCAGGACTACCAGTTATTGCCACACCTGTGGGTGGCATTGTGGACTTTATTGATGACAAAGAAACAGGTCTTTTTTGTTCGCCTGACAATCCAAAAAGCTTGGCTGGGGCAGTGTGCACGTTGATTGAAGATCGTTTGTTAGTTTCTAAAATTTCTTATCAAGGTCGCGCGAGAGTCCTCGCTCGATACAGTTGGGAAACAATTGCCGAGGAGATGAAAGAAAAAGTATTTGGTACTCTAATATTTCCGGCATGTAGGTAAGTAGTTTTGTAATTATTTTATTTAAAATGAATTCGCCAAAACACATTGTCATAGCATCGGGGATTTACCCCCCAGAAATAGGGGGACCAGCAGAATATGCGAAGAATTTATTAGAAACCTTACGCCTTCAGAAGTACTCTGTTTCACTCGTGACATATGGAGAGTTAAAAAAACTACCTCGCGGTCTGCGGCATGTGGCATATTTTGTGAGATTGTTGCGTCATTCACTCGATACGGACTATATCATTGCACTTGATACATTTAGTGCATTGGTCGGAGCAATTATAGGTAAAATAAGGAGGGTAAAAGTGGTCGTCCGTATTGGAGGAGATTTCCTGTGGGAGTCGTATGTTGAGCGGACAAAAGAACCCATTCTATTGTCTGACTTTTATAAAGAATCGCACACCCAGTCTCGCAAGTATTCTCCTAAAGAAGAAATGGTTTTTTATATTACTCGATGGTATGTACGCATGGTATCAGCAATTATTTTTACAACAGAATGGCAAAAACAATTAATGTATATTCCATACAATCTTACGCATGTTCCAATGTTTATTATTGAAAATTTTTATGGGCAAGCTCGTCGAGAAACTACTGGAGAAACTCAAGGGAAAACTCAGGAAAGAAACAGAGACAAGAAAGTGTTTCTTTCGCCATCTCGCGACAGATATATAAAAAATAAAGATGCTCTATACAAAGCATGGGAAAAAGTTTCGGCTGTGCACTCAGACATTTTTTTGGATACAGATAGTGTTTCCCATGAAATTTTGTGCGAAAAAATATCGCATGCGTATGCTATTATTACACCTTCTTTCTCTGAAGTGAGTCCAAATTTGGTTTTGGATGGCTTGTCGTATGGAGTGCCAGCTGTGGTAACTCATGACACGGGTATTGCAGGAAGGATTGCTTCCAGTGTGATTTTTATTGATCCGAAGTCGGTTGAGGATATTGCGCGGGGTATCGAGAAGATGCTTGACCCAGTAGTGTATGAATCTCATTGTCGAGAAGCACTTTTACTCGGGCAAAAATTTTTGCATTCGTGGCATAGCATTGCGCAGGAATTTATTGATGTGTATGAAAAATTAAAATAATGGAGATAAATATACAAAACTCTTTCTCAATGCAAACTTTTCGGAACCAGAATAATTTTCTGTTGAAAATTTTCTTCACGCTCGTCGTTCAAGAAAACAATCTTTTTGGCGTGTGCCACTCACGCCTATGTCGTTGTTTTCTAAACTCCCGCGCGATGTTCCTGAAAGTTTGCATTTTCAGCGAGTTTTGTGTATTTATTTCCCAATCATTTATATGAAAGTCCTCACAATAGGCTCTGATAGAAAACTATTTGAAACGCAAAGTGCAGTTTTGTTGCGTTCTATTGAATATGCCAAACACATGGAAGAACTGCATATCGTTATATTTACACAAAAAAGTGACAATCTCACACCTGTTAAAAACGGTAATTTATTTTTGTACCCGACTTGTTCAGAGAGTAAGCTCGGATACGTATTTGATGCATACAGTATTGGTAAAAAAATAATACCAGAACATGCTTTTGTTCGAGGCAAGTCAGTTATCTCGGCACAGGATCCATTTGAATCTGGCTTGGTGGGGTATTGGCTTTCACGTAAATTTCGTTTGCCTTTACAGTTACAAATTCATACAGATTTTCTATCACTATATTTTAAAAATAATTTTCTCAACCGTCTTCGTTCTGTCATTGCAAGTTTTCTTGTTCCTCGAGCTGAAGGTTTACGAGTAGTGAGTAAGCGTATTGCGCAATCTTTACTAAAAAGATTTAACCGTCTCAAAACACAGCCGGAAATACTTCCTATTTTTGTTGATATGGTTTCTCTTGCACAGCAAGAAATAAGGCATGATTTGCGATTGCAGTTTCCGCAGTTCAACTTTATATTTCTCATGGCGAGTCGCCTGACTCAAGAAAAAAATATTGATACAGCACTCCATGCATTTGCACATGTGGTCAAAAAATTTCCTTCTTCCGGTCTTTTTATTGCCGGGAGTGGTCCGGAGGAACAACATTTACGAAGCGTCGTTATATCACTGCATCTTGAAGAGCAGGTTGTGTTCATGGGGTGGCAGGATGATCTTGTTTCGTTGTATAAAAATGCTAATACATATCTTTTAACTTCTTTTTTTGAAGGTTATGGAATGGCGTTTATTGAAGCAGCAGCCACAGGTATTCCCATCATCACAACTCCGGTCGGTGTGGCTGAGACCGTCTGTCGAGATGGAGAAAATGCTTTTGTTTGTCCTATCGGAGATGTCGAATGTTTTACCACAAGGATGGAACAACTGGTTATGGAGAATGCTACGAGAGAGTTGTTTAAACGTCGAATTCGCGATAGTATACAGAGTATGGCGAGTGACCGAGATGAATACATCGCAAAATACATCGGGTTACTTGAAGTACTACAATTAAGAATTACGCAGTCATAGTTTTGGCAGAATCGAGCTATAACAGAAGGGTGAAAAGAAATAATCGAACTGAAAAATGAAAAGGCAAATGCAAGGACAAATAAAAATGCTTGCCCAACATGTTGTATTCCGCTATGTTGTCGCTGGGGGGACGTCTGCCGTGGTTGATCTTGGTGTCCTGTATATTCTTAATTCTTTTCTACATATACAGTATTTGGTCTCAGCCACTCTCGCTTTTCTTGTGGCTTTTGGCATTAGTTTTACATTGCATAGTGGGTGGACTTTTAAAATGGTTACTGAAATCGCTCCGACACGTACTCACCGACAAGTCATTCTATATTTGTGTGCATCTCTTTTTGGATTAGGTTTAAATACATTTCTCATGTATGTGTTTGTTTCGCGGGTTCATCTTATTGTGATAGTCGCTCAGATTATTGTGGGGGCACTTGTGGCGTGTGTTACTTTTTTTATTTCTCACAATGTAATCTTTAAATATAGAAAAACATGAAGTTGCTCGTTTTTACTCAAGTTGTGGATAAAAATCACTCGACCTTGGGGTTTTTTCATGGTTGGTTACAAGAACTTTCTTTGCGGTTTGAAAGTGTGCAGGTGGTGTGTCTTGAAATGGGCGAGTATGACTTACCTAGCAATGTACATGTTCATACTTTAGGTAAAGAGAATAAAGAAAATACAAATATCATAAAAAATAATAATAAGTATGAGTACATTAAGAAGTTTTATTCCTATCTTTCGGCACTTTCTCATAGTTATGATGCCGTTTTTGTTCACATGAATCAGGAGTACGTTTTACTCGGCGGTTTGTATTGGAAGACACAAGGTACCCCGATTTATTTCTGGCGCAACCATTCATACGGCAATTTTATTACTCGCATTGCCATAGTACTTTCGACTAAAGTGTTTGCAACATCCTCGATGTCATTTACAGCTCGAGATATTTTTGGGAAAAAGAAAACTATCATCATGCCCGTAGGTGTTGATCTTAAAACTTTTGTTCCAACTCAAGGGGTACTTCGCAAAAAATATTCAGTATGTATGGTTGGGCGTGTTTCTTCTGTCAAACATATTGAAATTATGCTTGAAACTGCGGCATACCTTGTAGCTCTTGGTAGCCAAATTTCGTGCACTATAGTTGGGTCTCCGGGGCCGAACGATGCTCTCTATATGCAGTCACTTCGATCGCATGTGGAGGGTGAAGGGCTTTCGCCATACGTGCACTTTGTTTCAGCACTTCCACCACACAGGGTGCCAGAAATATACAGTAGTCATGAAGTCTGCCTTAACCTCACAGACGATGGGTCGTTTGATAAGACAATAGTAGAAGCGGCGGCTTGTGGAACCATACCACTCGTTTCTCATTCTTCACTAAAGGGTTTTTTACCTTCAGTATGCATTACTACACCGCATCGTGCTGGAATAACTAAAAATCTAGAAGAGTTGTTTGATCCCAAGGTTCAAATCACTCTTCGTGAACCGCTTCAGACATTTGCACAGTCACATAGCTTAGAAAAATTAATGGACAGGCTTGTTGAAGAAATTATATAAATTATGAATACCGAACACAATATTTTAGAAAACATATTTTTTTGGTACCAGAATATTTTTCTGTTGAAAAATTTCTTCATGCTCGGAACTCAAGAAAACAATACGCTCTCTCGTGTTCCCATCACTCCGGAGCTGTTGTTTTCTAAGCTCCTGCGCAATGTACCAAAAAAGTATGTTTTCTAAAATGTTGCTGTAAATTACTACCGATGTATAAAAACAAAAAAGTCAGTGTGGTTATAGGTACATACAATGAAGCAGAGTCAATACACTCTATAATTGATCGTTTTTTTGCAACCGGATTTGTGGACGAAGTAATAGTAGTGGACAATAATGCTCTCGGAAACACAAAAGAAGAAATAGAAAAAACAAATGCACGAAGAGTAGTCGAGACCCAGCAAGGGTATGGCTATGCCTATATGCGAGGACTTCGAGAGGCAACGGGAGATCTTGTTGTCATGACGGAAGCTGATGGAACATTTGACCCTGAAGATATTCATAAATTTCTTTTATATAGTGATCATTTTGATGTGGTTTTTGGCACCCGGACTTCACGTGCATCCATCTGGTCTGAAGCTTTCATGCCTTTTCCCGTGAGGTTTGGTAACTGGGCGGTGGCTAAATTTTTAGAAGTACTTTACAATGGCCCAACATTGACGGATGTCGGGTGTACATATAAATTGATTTCGAGGAGTGCTTTAGAGAAGGTGTTTCCATTTTTTCCACACTCACATGGAGATGGTAAATTTTCTCCAGAATTTATGATGTGGATTATCCAAGCAGGTTTTATACCAATTGAAATTCCGGTTATGTTTAGACCGAGAGTGGGTAAATCGATGTACACAGGGAGTACATGGAAAGCTGCAAAGCTCGGAGCTAAAATGATAGTAATGATTATTGGGTATAGATTTAAAAAATATACATGAAAAAATTTTTTGTGAAAAATGAATGGATTATTGTTTTAATACTTACTGTTTTGTTTGTAGCTTTTCGTTTTGGCGGAACGGGTCTACCGCTTCATCAAGATGAGTACAAATGGCCATTGTCAGTAAATCCGAACATACACAGCGATGTTTTTATTCCACATCCTCCAATCGGAGAAATAATATACCGTACGGCGGGGTATGTTGTGGGTTTTAATACAAATTTTCGATTTGTTCCACTTTTTTTTGGTACTCTGAACCTCCTGCTTCTCTATTATTTTTTAAGGTTTGTATATGATCGAAGAGTCGCTACTATCGCTGGATGTATCTGGATTTTTTCTTATTTTTCTGTCCTGGCGTCTCTCATGGTTGATACTGACGGGGAGATCCTGCCTTTCTTTTTTCTTCTCAGTCTTATTGGGTATTATAAAATCAGGGTGAATCAATCTTTGTCTTTTTCTGCAGCTGACTATGTAGAGAAAGGAAATAAACTATGGTGGTGGGTTTTACTTATCGGTTCGTGTATCCTAGGATTTTTAGTAAAAGTTAGTTTTTTGATTGTCATTGCTTCATTTGCTTTTGATTTTCTGTGGTCGCAAAAACACAAACTTTCCCGCGGGCAGATATTAAAATATGTGGGATACACAGTTTTGTCCGTAGTTACGCTCGCGGTAATTTTGGTTATCATGAAATTTATTTTTCCATTTTTTAATCTGAGTGCGTCTGTTTCATATTGGGAACATTTTGCAGTAGGAAGAAGAGATTGGTTCCAAACATTTATTCAGTGTATCAAAGCGCTTTTATACTCATCCCCACTTCTTATCATTGTTCCTCTGTTTGGATTTTTGCCACCATGGAGAGGTGAAATGAAAGAAAAGTTTTCACGTCTCAAAGTATTTTTATTTTTTCTTGTAATAGCTTTTATTTTCTATATCGTTCTTTTTGATTTCTCAATCGGTGCTCTTGATAGATATCTACAATTGCTTATTTTGCCTCTTACTGTGTTTTCTGCTCTTGTGGTAAGTAGTCTTTTACAGAATACGGAGAAAAGAAAGACGGAAATATTTCTCTCTGGCTCCGTTGGTGCCCTCATTCTTGTTTTCCTTCAATTTCTACCGCACTTTGTTCCACCCCTGCATCCAAAATCGGAGTGGATTGGTCGTATTGTAAGTTTGCACTGGAATTTTGTCTACCCATTTTCTGGTGGATCGGGACCCCTCGGTTTTTATATTTCATTTTTGTTTATCGCGAGTGCGTGGGCTATATCTGCAGGGGCATTATTACTTTCAAAAATCTTTTCAAAAATAAACCCTCGTTTTCCTGTCCTTGCTCTGATTTTTATTATTCCCATAGCTTTTGTATACAACTTTGTATTTATAGAAGAATATTTAGTAGGGCGTTGGAATGGATATGCCCCACGCCTTTTGGCACATGCGGTTGAATTTATTGCGAACAACCCGGATATTCAAAAAGTGACTGTCTATAACGACAATGGTGGTAATGAAATTCAAGCTGTGGGTAAATACAGAAAACGGTTGTACGTAGATCCAAAATTTGATTTTAATGAAAAAATTAAGTCGCTCAACATGTATAAAGAACATTACTTTGTTCTTGATGTGCCACGGCTAGACCCGACAAGTGTGTACGTTAAGTTTTTTGATTCTTGTAAAATTGTCTACAAAGAAGTCGACAAAAAAATGTCTGCAATAGTGTATGATTGTAGAAATGCCCCAGATCTTAAGTGAGCCTACGTGTGTTTAAATAAAATTAAATGGCATCTGTACTGACAGAAAAAATAAAGAATGTAATAGTTGGTAGCGTTTTTATTCTAACACTCTTCCTGATACTTTTTCATTTTACGGATACTCCACGCGTGTGGGTCGATGAAGGTGTATTTACCGAAGTGGCTCGCAACCTCGCCGTGCATGGTACTCTCAGTATCCAGACTGCCCCGGGACAATTTTTTTCTATGCGTTCATTTTTACTCTCGACAAGTTATCCTGTTATTTTTCCTGTCGCGGTAAGCTTGAAAATTTTTGGTATCGGTCTTTGGCAAGCAAGATTGCCCATGGTCATATATATGTTTCTTTTAGTGTTGTTTTTTTATCTCTTTGCCAAAAAAAAATACGGTTTTTGGCCTGCTATTCTCTCTGTATTGCTTCTTATTTCTTTCTCGCCGTTTTATGGTAACGGGCGTCCGGTTCAGGGAGAGGTTCCTGGTTTGGTATTTCTTACTTTCGGCGGGTGGCTCGGTTTACTGTGGGAAAAGAGTGATTTTAAAAATAAAAAAGAATCCTTCTTTACCGGTCTTGCTTTTGGATTGTCTGCATCAGTAAAACCAATTTTCTTGGCGGGGGTATCTTTGTCACTTTTTCTCGGATGTGTTGTATGGGCAAAAAAAATATGGATTGGAGATCGAGACGACATAGAAATAGGAAATTCAGGAGAACAGAAAAAAAGTAGAACGGCTTTTTGGATGCTTATTTTTGGATACAGTATCCCTGTATCAATATGGGGGGTGATTCATTTTCCGACCATACATTCTGTTATTGTATTTGTTCCGACCTACCTTTTTTTTGCGGGCAATCACGGATCGTCACTTTCTCTCTTTCAAACAATTACTCTAAATCTTGGGCGGTTTGTGAAAGAATCAACACCTCTTCTTTTTTTGTTACTTTTTGTGAGTGTCCTTGTCTCTTTTGTATTTAGATGGGTTCAAAAAAAAGAAAATACGCAAAAAAGTGCGTCTAACTTTCTCACAGTATTTACTATGCAATTTAGTTTTTCTGAGTGTATTATTTTATTTTTTGTAGTATTAAATTGGTGTGCATATCTCATTGGCACTGGTTGGTATAGGTATTTTTTTCCTGCTCATGTGCTCCTGTATCTTCTCTTCCCTGGAGCGGTATTTGTTGCTATTAAATGCGCGCGTACGTCTCTTATGCGGAAATGTATCGGTGTTGTTGCAATTACTCTCGTCTTATTTCAGTTTTATTATTTAATTTATCTTTCAGACACATCTCTTGTCATATCGCGAACACGTAATGCAACTCTCAGTTCAAACCTGTTGTCGCTCGACTCTCACAAGAAAGTCTTTTTCTATAATACGATCGACGCGCTGGTATTTTTCAAGGGAGAAAATTATTCGCAGTATCTTAATATGGCTGGTTTTTTGGTGGTGGGTGATACAAACCGCGTACAGCGTGAACACCCGGATTATATTTTTGCAGACAATGATGTCGCAACGTCAACTTTTTCGTGTTATATAAAAATAATTCAAGACAAGTATTCGTTATATGAAAAAATAGCAGGCTGTAAAGATAAATGAAAAGTAAATAGATAAAAAAAGCTAAGATTTACACACTTTTTCTTTTTGATTGTGTATCAAAAAAAGCACGAATGTGGCGACATGTGTACGCAATTTCTGCTCTAGTAATATATGGGCTACAAGGTAAGGAGAGAATTTTTTTTACCACTACTTCAGTCTTGGGTAGACTGACTGCATTGTATTTTTTAAATGATTTTTGAGCATGGATTGGAATTGGGTAGTGTATGAGGGTCAGAATCCCTTTTTCCTTGAGATATGCCTGAAGTGCATCCCGCTCTGCTGTTTCAATAACAAACAAATGGTAGGCATGAAGTGAATTTTTTCTTTCCAAGGGAAAGGTGATTTGTTTGATTCCTTGTAGTTTTTCTCGATATAGGTTTGCTATAGCTTTCCTTTTTTCATTTTCCTTATCAAGCGTTTCTAATTTTACGCTTAAAATAGCCGCTTGGATTTCATCGAGCCTGCTGTTAATACCTGAGATTGGGTGTTCGTATCTATTTTGTTGCCCATAGTTTCGGATCATTTTCATTGTAGTGGCGAGTTCAGAGTCATTGGTGGAGATAGCCCCACCGTCTCCGTAACAGCCAAGATTTTTAGTAGGATAAAAGCTAAAACAGCCAGCAACACCAAAACTTCCTACTTTTTTATTATTATATTCTGCTCCATGAGCCTGAGCACAGTCTTCAATAAGTGATAGTGTATGTTTTTTTGCAAGAGCACATATTTTTTCCATATCAGCAGCTTGACCATACAAATGCACGGGAATTATCGCTTTTGTTTTGTCCGTTATTTTTCTCTCTATTTCCTTTGGATCTGTATGATAGTACGCGTCTATGTCGACAAATACCGGAGTGGCACCGATGGCTTCGATTGCTAAGGCACTCGCAACTGCAGATACAGAAGTAGTAATAACTTCGTCGCCTTTTCCAATGCCAAGCACCATGAGGGCAATTTGTAGTGCTTCGAGACCATTTCCGACACCGACAACGTGTTTTACTCCAAGATACTCGGCAAATTTTTTCTCAAATTGATCGACTTCCGTACCTAAAATATAATAGCCAGATTCGAGGACTTTTTTGACAGCGGCATCAACGCCTTTTTTGTGGGCATTGTATTCTTTTTTAAAATCATTAAATAGGATATTCATAGAATTTTCTATTTATACTTTTTGTTACTCTTTGAGAATATTTTTTTGAAAGTCTGCGTAGTCTCTATAATACTCTGTTTCGTCGTATGGTTCTGAATTTAATACAAGCAGTATTGTTCCTGGCATAAAATCTTTCATACTGTGCCAGACGAGAGGGGTCATGTATAAACCAGTGTCCGGAGAATTTAATGTGACCTCTTCTTTTCGGTCTCCGTAGTCAAGCTCATATGCAACTGAGCCAGCAATACATATATGGATTTGTTCGTTTTTCTTGTGTGCGTGTCCACCACGGATACTCCCTACGGGGACATTGTAGACATAAAAGATGCGGTTTATTAAAAAGGGAACATGTTTGCCCGACTGAACAATAGACAAATCACCGCGCGGGTCGGTCATGGTTTGGATAGGAATGAGGCTGGTGTGGGCTTTTGCGTTCGGCATAGATCCAAAGATTGTATAAAACAATACACGCGTATGGTAACTTAATTTAAGCCTACTGTATATGTTACTATACATGTTATAATGTATACATGTCCAGTTTTAGACATATTTTTAAATATATAAACTCCTTGCCTTTTTCTTTGACGATACTGCATTATTTTCCTTTTGATGAAACAACTCGTCTTTTAAAAGATGGAGAATTAAATTCAGTTGAATCATGGGATATATTGAGAGAGCATCATCCACATTTTTCTATCTCTGATAAAAGGGAAGAGTGGCTTCGTGCTTCTGAAAATGAAATTAAAAAAGATGGACAAGATGGAGGACTGGTAGCTCGGGCAAAAGACATTGTGGCGGTGTTGAACAGACTCCATATCACCTCGCTTTTTTCTGCGGGCAGTGGTGGGGCAGGACTCGAATACCAGATTAAGAAAATGAAACCAGATGTGCATCTCGTTTGCTCGGAGTATTCACCTGTAGCCGTGGAGAGACTACAAAAAGTATTTATCGAAGCAGATAAGGTGATACTTTTTGATATAAAAAATAGAGACTGGAGTGTCACCCAAAAAAGCAGTCAAGAAAATATAGATACCAAAAAACATCTCACTCTGCTCTATCGTATTGACATACATTTTACAAACACAGAACTGAAAGAGATATTTAAAAACATGCATGATTCTGGAATTGAAAATATTTTACTTGTACTCTGTGGCAGGATAACTATTCTCGGCTTGCGTAATCGTTTAAAAGATAGATTGAAATGGAAACTGACACACACACCTTTTGTATTTGCAGGATATTTGCGAACAGAAAAAACATTTGAGAAATTTTGGAAAAATATGTACACAGCAACTGAAGTAGACTGCGGGGGATTAAAAAGCTTCTTTTTGAAGAGGATACAATAGAGCGATGACTAAATGCATTATTTGTCGAGCTATTATATACTATTGTCTATATGACTGACTCTCGACCTCTTCGGATTCTCATATCAGGTACTACGGGAGACAGTATGCCACCACCGTATGCGGGTATTCCCAACGTCTCCCTTTTGTATGCTCGAACATGGAAAGAAATGGGGCACTCTGTGGCAGTAACTTTTGTTTACAAGCCAGAACATGCCGATGATCTCGGTGCAGGAGCTGATTATTTTTTTGAATATGCAGGTAGGACTAAGCCAAATAAATTGCAAAAAATATTTTTTCTCGTGAAATATTTTTTCAAAAATCCACGTCTGTATATACACCTTTTTAAAAAATACACCGCAGTCAATCCGCGTATGACTCTCGAGACAATTTTGTACTCAGCTTACGGGGTCTATATGCAAGGTGTTGTGGACGTGTTCAAGCCAGACATTATTCTGTGCCAAGCAGCACTTATAAAAACATTTATGGTTTCCGAAGTTGCTCGAATGCAACCTACTCGTATTCCAGTTGTATACAATACCTATGCAGAAGTTCACGACCAAGCTATGGGGGTGAACAAACACATGCCGGTGGAAGCTCAGAAAAAATACTGGACGTATTTTTTGAATTTGTCTGTTTTTGTCATAGGTATGGACAACTGCTCGGTTGGTCCGCTTATGTATTTACCTCCTGAAAAAGTAAAAGTTTTTTACGATACATGTGATTTTACTTCATATCAAATTTCACTTTCTGAAAGTCGAGAAGAGTTAAGAGTCCAGTTTGGATTACCACAAGATTTTTTCCTTGTTGCTATGATGGGAGCATTTCACCATAGAAAAGGTCATGACCACCTTATAAAAGCCGTCGCTCTCTTAAAAAAGAAAGGATTAAAAGTGGTCGGGGTTATAGTGGGTGGGCATGTTGGTTTAGAGAAATGGATTGTTCTTGCCAAAGAAGAAGGTGTCGAAGATCGAATGTTTTTCTTTCAAAATTTTGGCGAAGCAGAAAAAGTGAGACTATACAAAGCAGTTGACGCATATGCTAACCTCTCAAACAGTCCAAGGAGCTGTGGGCTCGACTTGGCATTGCTCGAGGCAATGTCGTGCGGGCTACCCATAGTAGTGTACGACAACGGTGCATTGCCAAGTGCTGTGCCACACGCTACAGACGGGAGGGGTAAAAATGGTATGATTGTAAAAACAGGTGATAGAGAAGGTGTTGCAGAGGCACTTCGGGAACTAGCGAATCAAACACCTGAAAAAATAAAAGAAATGGGTGAAGAGAGTCGAATGATCGCCTCCAAAACAGACATTCACTTGACTGCTAAAATTAAAATACAGTGGTTTCGGGAAGTGTTAAGGGAAAAATAAAAACTTATCTAGTTTATTATATTGTTTATTACTATTGAATCATACATATGAAACTAGCATACATTGCAAACATAGGCCTCTATGACGACTGGGCACATTCTGTTCAAATAATGAAAATGTGTGAAGCATTTGCATTGTCTCACCGAGACATTGAAGTTGAACTTATTGTGCCTCATCGCGCGGAAAGTTTTCAGAATGATCCCTTTGCTTACTACAGTATTCAGTCTGTATTCAAGATAACCCGAGTGTACTACGTTGATATATTTCGAGGTCACCCGAGCAAATACTTGTATTGGTTGCGTTTCGGTACGTTTCTCATTTCCGCTCGTTTGTATCTTTTGTTTTTTGCCGAATACGATGTCATGTATACTCGGGAGCTGTATGTAGGTGCTTTTTTTCGTAATGTGTTTATTGAACGACATTCTTTTCCCGCGGAGGTTAAAAGCTTTCATAATTTTTTCTTTCGTCCAGTGCTCGGGTTTATTGTTCTCACTTCATTTATAAAAAAACGGTTTGAAAATCACGGTGTTGATTCTGAAAAAATTATCGTGGCACCTGACGCTGTACGCCTCGAAGATTTTGCAGATGAAACTCCACAGCTAGAAATCCGTCGGACCTTGAATTTATCTCAAAGAGACTATATTGTGGGGTATGTTGGAACCCTCAAAACGATGGGGGAGGAAAAAGGGGTTGCCACAGTCATTCGGGCGTTGGAGTTTACTCACAGTGACATTTACAGGCATATAAAGTTGTACGTGGTGGGAGGGGAGAGGGATCATATCGAGCACTACACACAGTATGCAGAAAAGCGAGGTGTCGCAGACAAAATAATCTGGCGAGGAAAAGTTCCTCACCGCGATGTTCCTTTACACTTGCGCGCATGTGATTGTCTCGTTGCCCCTTTTCCCGCAACCGAGCATTATAGCTACTACATGTCACCGTTGAAAATTTTTGAGTACATGGCGGCAGAGAGGCCAATGATCGTGACGGATTTATCATCACTTCGAGAAGTTTTGCGTGAAGGAGAGACCGCCCTTTTTGTTCCTCCAGAAGACGGTCGTGCGCTCGCGAATGCCATTATTACTCTTTCTAAAAATTCTGATTTATCATTATATCTTGCAACAGAAGCAAAAAGAGAAGTGGTTCTTCACTACACATGGAAAAAAAGAGCAGAAAATATTTTGGAATTTATTACGGACCGTGTAAAAAATTCTTTAGAAAACCATTTATTTACTACCAGCAATGAAACATATAATTCTGATCCCGACCTATAACGAAGCGACAAATATTGAAATATTGTTACTACGTATTATGGAGCATGCTCCGGAAGTTTTTATCAAAGTAATTGATGATAATTCTCCCGATGGGACTGCAGGCATCGTTCGACGACTCATGTCGACTTACACTAACCTTTCTCTACTTTCTCGTGCCCATAAGGAAGGTCTAGGGAAAGCATACACGCATGGATTTACAGAAGCGCTGAAGGATATGGAGGTTACCCACATCATTATGATGGATGCTGACATGTCTCACGATCCGCGCTATTTGCCCGAAATGATAGAACGGAGCAAAACTCACGATGTGGTGATCGGTTCTCGATATATCAATGGTGGCGGAGTAGCTGGCTGGGAAGCATGGAGAAAAGTTTTAAGTTTTTTTGGTAATCTTTATGCACGGACGGTAACTCGCTTGCCAATAAAAGATCTAACGGCTGGCTTCAACTGTATCAGTGTCGTACTTATGCGCAAGATTTCATTTGAAGATATTGACTCTTCTGGATATGCTTTTATTATTGAATTGAAATGTCTCCTGCACAGGGCTGGAGGGCAGTTTTTTGAAATTCCAATTATATTTGTTAATCGTACTGGCGGGGAATCAAAGATTTCCAGTCATATTGTCAGTGAAGGAATAGTGGCACCGTGGAAGATTGCTCGGAAGACTCGTGCTGTGCATGATACTGTTCGCCCTGTTATGTCTCATGAAAAAACAAATTGTCCATGGTGCGATAGTGAGGACGTGTACTTTTTTACACACAAAAATAAATGCGATTTGTACTCCTGTCGGTCGTGCGGATTGCTATTTGTTTTTCCCGTGTCTGATTCGAGTGCTGTGTATTCTGCTGAATATTTTTCGGGGGCTCAAAATGGCTTTGGGTATGTGGATTACGATACTGACAAAGAACCAATGATACCTACCTTTGAAAAATATTTAGATCTTATTTCTTCCAATTTATCTTTTCCTCCTTCCCGACAATTAGAGCAGAAAAATGCTAAAAAATATACATTTCTTGATGTCGGTGCAGCTACGGGGTTTTTTATGAAACTAGCAGAAAAAAGAGGATTCGAAACTGTCGGTGTGGAACTTTCGGATTTTGCAGCACAGAAAGGTAGGAGAGAAGGGTTGCAGATTGTGACAGGGGATTTAGAATCTGCCCATTTTTCAGACAAACATTTTGATGTGGTCACACTGTGTGATGTGCTCGAACACGTACCGTATCCCCATGAATTTATTTTAGAGAATGCCCGTGTATTAAAAGATGGCGGGCTTTTGGTTGTGAACACTCCAGATGTAGAGAGTCGCGTGGCTCGGATACTCGGTCCCCGCTGGCATCTCATTGTTCCTCCAGAACATTTACATTATTTTTCTCCCCGAAACTTGGGCACATACTTGGAAAAAAATGGTTTTGAAATAATAATTAGCACAAAAATAGGCAAGCGTTTTACACTTGAATATATTTTTAAGACACTTTTCAAGTGGCAGAAACTCTCTTTTTGGAATAAGTTGGCCGGTGTATTTTCCAAAGGTTCACTCTCGCATTTATATGTTCCCATCAACTTGTATGATAACTTTTTTATGATTGCGAGGAAAAAATACAAGTAGAAAGAAAATAAAAAGAATGATGAGAAAATATTTTTATATTACCCTCGGCGTTTCATTTTTTCTCGGACTTTTACCGACTATTATTATGTATGCGGCACATGGTTTTTATCCCCACATTCCTCTTGAAATAGTCGATGATACTTTGTACTACTATTCGCGTATACGCGAAATTTTAGTTGGACATTATTTTATTGGTAATCCATACATTCTTGAGCATACCAATAATCTTACCACTTCTTTTTTTGTAGCAGACTGGATATATGCAGTTCCATTTCTAGTTTTAAATTTTTTTAAGCTTTCTCTTTCTACGGTATTTGCAGTGGGAGGTATCTTCTCACATATTTTCTGGATGATGATTACTGGAGCACTACTTCACTTTTTGTATAGAAAATTTGAAATGCCAGAACAATATGTTCCGTGGGCTACGAGTCTTTCACTTCTTTCGGTGTTATTTCTTATTATCCGACCTGTAACCATGGCTGTCGTCTTTCCTTTTTTTCTACTGTTTCTTATTGCCCTCTATAACTGGCTTAAGAAACCTGAAGGCAAGCTTGAAAATGTTCTACTCATTTTTTCTTCCGTTTGCAGTTTTTATATATATACATATCTCTGGCAACTTGTTTTGGTGGCAATTTTTTTGCTAATGTTTTTTATATTATTGAGTCGAAAGCATATTCGATCTTTTAGTTTATCCCTTGTATCAATTCTACTTTTGTCTCTACCGGTTTTTATTTATACTTGGAAACAAATTCATGCTCCATTTTATTTTGAAACTTTGAAGCGTGTTGGCCTGATGACCACGCATCTTGTGGGCGAAGCGGGGTTGCTGTATGTTGCCCTCGTATTGCTCTGCCTTATTGCTTTTTACTTTCTATATAAAAAAAGCCAGGTCGCTCTGCACGAAGGATTATTTTTTGGCATTATTTTTCTTACCCTTTTAATAACTGGCGCGAGTAATGTTGTAAGTGGAAAAGATTTGGAAGTTGCAGTGCATATTGGTCGTTTTACTGATATTTTTATTACTATTTTTTTGTCTTACTTTATATGGAATAGTTACAAATCAAAACTTTCTTATACACAAGCTTTTCCCATAATTTTTATTCTCACGTTATATTGTATTTCACTTCTTGTAACTTCAAACGCTATACTGAATTTTGCTCTCAACAAACAACCACACAAAGAATACTACACTGCTCCGCTCGCTGCGCTTGAAATGATGCGTTCGGGATCGCAGGTTGTTCTGGCAGACGATGATTTTTCTTCATACGTTCCAGTCTTGACCCATGATACAGTTCTGTTCTCACCAAATGCAGAACTATATTTAATGTCCGATAGGGAAGCGGAAGAGCGGTATTTACTTTCTCGCATGTTCGCTTCAACCTCACAAGAGCAGATTGTTTCAGATCTTCGTAAGTATGCGGGAGTGGGGAATGCCGTGCATCAGGCTAATGTTGATAATCGGTCGACTCGCATCTGCCTTGTATTTAGACATGTCACATCCAGTTCTTGTCCGCCATTTGTAACCCCCTATTCACTTAAAGGGCCGGCGTATTTTGATGATTTGTATGTGCGATACATCTTTATAACTTCACATGCAGAACAGTATTTAAATACATACCATGTGCAGTTCATAGTTGTTGATTTAGTAAAGAACAAATGGAATCCGCACCTACTTCCACCTTCCTACATTCAGTTTTGGAAGAATGATCGCTTTATAATCTTTGGGAAAAAATAATATAAAAAATATATGAGACAACTACCCGCAGATATTGCATCATTCATTCCGACAAAACCATATTTAAAATATGGATATGTATTTGTAGATATGGTAAGAAATTATTTATTCAAACATGCTTTTAAAAAGACTGGAAAAGTTTTTTTTATCCGGTCTTTTGCAACTTTTTATTACCCCAAAAATTTTTCAATCGGTAATAACTCACTTGTTGGTGCCCGTTCACGGATTTTTTGCGATGCAGACGTGACTCTGGGTGAAGATATTCTTATCGGTCCAGAATTAATCATACATTCAGCAGATCACAATTTTAAAGATCGGAATACCCTCATTGTGAATCAGGGAAGTAGGTCGGCACCTGTGGTTATTGGTGACGATGTGTATATTGGTGCAAGAGTGACTATTTTGCCTGGAGTAACAATAGGCAAAGGGGCTGTTGTGGGAGTTGGAGCAGTAGTGACGAAAGATATTCCCGAATATGCTATTGCAGTCGGGTTACCCGCAAAAGTTATTGGATATCGAAACTAATTTTTGTATTTTCCTAGACTTTTTTTGCAAGATAGGCGGTTAATAAAAGCACAAAATATCTGCTTATAATACGGGCGATAATCATTCCCAAAAGACCATAAAAATAAATACCTATAAAAAGCGAAGAGATGTTGATAACATTGCTCCATATATGAAAGTGTATAAGCATTTTTCCGGAACGTTTGACTTCTATATAGGTGTAGAAAATAGCACTTATTGACGCTGCTACAATAGAGATCACTATGAGTTGAGAATAAAAAATAGATTGAGGATACTTTGGAAAAAAGACATGAAATAAAAATGGTGAAACTATAATATATAAAACTACACCTACTGCAATAATCCCACCAAATATCCACGTTTTTATAAAAAAACTCTGGCGAATATCGCGGTGACTATTTTCTGCTAATTTTGGAAGAATGAGAAACTGAACGTTTTTTAATAAACCTTTGAGTTGTTCGGTTGGAGCAGTGGCAATAGTGTACACTGCGAGAGAGGCTGCTCCGAGGAAATGAAACACGAGAAGTTTGTCTAGTTCGTTTGCAATAAGTGAAACAATATATAGTCCAGTTAGTTTTTTACCGTAGCCGAGTGAGTCAGTATCTGTTTCCTTGTTTGGTGGATAGTGCAAAATTGAGATCACCATAAATATCCCATTGAGGAGTGTATTTGAAAAGAAAAATACAAAAATAAGTATTAAGACATTGTGTGTGAGTAAGGCTGTTATAATAAGAGAGCCAACTGAAATAATCTGAGTGAGGGAATTAAAAAGTGTAAATGTTTTAAATAATTTTTTACCTTGAAGGAGGGCGTTGTAAATGTCGAGTGACTCAGTAAATGGTATAAAAATAGCAGTGATAAAAAAGGCAAGGGATAGTGTTGTATTGTGTCCAAAATAGTAGTAAAGGGAAACAGCAAGAGATGCGAAAGAGCCGATCACTCCCCACCGCATTTTAGTGAGCATCCCGGGTATGACAGTTCCTTCAAATTTGCGTGCTACGGCTTGGGTCACGGCAGTATCAATACCAGTGAGTGTGGGAATAAGAAGGAGTGCATTGATAGATAAAACGTATTTATATATACCGTAACTGTCCGGAGAAAGAAGATTGGCAAAGGTAATAGAGAGGGCGAACGCTGCCCCGGAAGAAGCAATTTGACCAAGGACAAGCCAGAAACCACCTCGGGCGAGGTAGACCATGTCGGTTTTGGTATACCTCTCGAGATATCGAAGAAAAGAAATACCAAGACCGATTATTTTTTTCATATCACCATACTACTGCATTTCTGCAATTGTGGGAATGTGGTTTTTGGAAAGACAAAAATTATATGCTACATATAATTAAAAAAAGACACCCGGGAAGCGGGCGCCTTGTGCAGTCATGTGAAAAGTGGGTTCATGCGCATTTAGCACATGAAATGGTCTCCTACAGTTTCCCGAAGCAGTTTCAGTTTTTTTGTGCTTTCTGAGAATAAAAGATCTTGACGAACTTCCGGCACAACTCTGCCATTCCAGCCTCTGCCAATAATAAAGTCTGCAAATTCCGTAAGTGGAAGAACCCCCTTTCCCGGCCAGACATTTCTTCCTAGTGTATGACCTAATGATGGATTGCAATCGACCCAGTGAATTTCGGTAATTTTTTCACCGCCGATTTGATCCCAAGCGAAAATAAGGAGGTGGAGAAGCTCAGTTTGTGTGTACTTCTTAAGCCCCTCAACACCTTTAATGTTAAGCATAAACTCCAGCACGTGCTGGACGTCTAATACCACGGGGAAACAACCTGATCGAACGATCTCTAAAAAATCTTTCCACGATATCTTGTACTCTCCGTTTTCGAACAGAGAACACGTTTGGAAAACCTTCTGATAGTGGTTGCCCGGTGTCCCAGCTCCTTCCACAATCTCGTCTGCATAATGCACAACGTCTAAACCTCCATGGACGTCTGTGCAGAGTTCGCTCGGTTTGTAGCCATTTGGAGGTAAGAATCCAATAATACTCAACACACTGTTAATAAAGTGAGTTGAATTTTGTTCTAGACTCCACGGCAGGTGGTAGCTAGTCATCAGGCCGTGCTCGAATGCTTGGCGCGCAAGCTTTTGGAGTTTGTTTTTGTTCCAGTTTGAAATGAAGATTTCAAGCCCATGGAACCCCGCTTTTTTTGCTATTTTGCATATTGTTCTGTGCGTCAGCCATATGAGACTAAACGTCGGCAGAAAAATTGTTGTCCTTCTTGCATTCAACATCATTTTTACTCCTTTTCCTTCACGAAGGTACTACTTTTTACACAAAAAAGCAAGTGCAGTTGAAACCCGCGTGTGCTAGCGCTCCAAACTTCGGTTTGGTATACTCAATTCCATGAAAACAATACAAAAAGAATTTATACAAAAAATATTGACGTACACCATCGTCGGCGGTCTGTTTCTCGTTCCTTTTATTTCGTTCATCGTGTCTTCAAATATGTTTTTTCCGTTTATCACTGGAAAAGGTTTTGCGTTTCGCATTTTAGTAGAAATTCTTTTTGGAATGTATTTTTTCCTCGCTTTACTTGAGCCAGCGTATCGGCCACGAAAGTCCTGGATTACATACTCCGTCCTTATTTTTTCCGGTGTTACTCTTCGCGCAGATATTTTTGGAGCAAATGTGTATAAAAGTATATGGAGCAACTATGAACGCATGGAAGGTTTTGTGTTGATAGCTCACCTCGCTCTGTATTACATTGTTGTTTCCAATGTTCTTGCCCTTCGCAATGGAAATAAATTATGGAACTACTTTTGGAATATTTCCATCTTAGCTTCGGCTATTATGTCCGGCTACGGAGTTTTGCAACTCATGGGTAAAATAAATATAAATCAAGGAGGTGTACGTCTTGACGCAACTTTCGGCAACTCTGCGTACCTCGCTATCTATCTTGTCCTCCATATCTTTTTGTGTCTCTACATGATCTTTCAGAGAGACTCTGCTACTTTTGGTGTTGTTGCATCTTCCACAAATTCGTCAAAAAAGCTTGCGTGGTATGGTGTGTGGTACAACTGGATTTACGGGGGTATTGCTTTACTTGAGGTGATCATACTCTATTACACTGCTACTCGTGGCGCTATTTTGGGACTTATTGGGGGTATTTTTCTTGCAGCTCTGCTGGTACTGTGGAAGGGTAAAAGAAGTGGGGAGAAAAGTGAGAAGGGAAGTGGTGTGTCTCTTAGTGAGATAGAAAACAAAACGGCTCGAAAATCTGCCTATGCAACAGTTATTGCTATTCTTGTTCTCGTGCTTGTATTTGTTGCACTGCACAATACGTCGTTTGTTAAAAACAGCCCAGTTCTCTCTCGTTTTTCTTCTATCTCTGCTTCGGAGCTCACCAGTCAGGGACGCTACTACGTCTGGCCTATGGCACTGAAAGGCATAGTCGAGCGTCCGCTTCTCGGCTGGGGTCAGGAAGGGTTCAACTTTGTATTTAATAAAAATTATAATCCAAAAATGTATGGTCAGGAGCAGTGGTTTGACCGTACACACGATGTAGTTTTGGATTGGATGATTGCCGGAGGACTTCTCGGTTTTCTTGCCTATGCTTCGCTCTATGTTTTCCTTCTGTATTATATATGGAGAAAAGAAAGTCTACTTTCTGTTACGCAAAAAAGTATATTGACAGGGATGCTTACTGCTTATGTTTTCCATAACATCTTCGTGTTTGACAATCTTGTGAGCTATATTCTTTTCTTTTCAGTATTAGGCTATGTAGACAGTATGTCACACGGTGAGACAGTTGTGGAGAAAAATGTAAAAGGTGAAGTTGTCACAGGAGGAGTATTCTACACTCGAGCTTTTTCTTCTGATGCTCTTCTATATATAGCTGCACCTCTTGTCGTTCTCGCAACTCTCGGTACGGTCTATTTCGTCAATATTCCTGCAATCCAAACATCAATCACTCTTATTCAAGCGATCACCCCGCAGAAAACTGGTGGAGCAGAGCAAAATCTCGCACTCTTTAAAAAAGCTTTTGCTTATAATTCTTTCGGCTCGCCAGAAGTCCTTGAACAACTTATTCAAGTTTCAACACAAATATCTGTATCAAGTGGTGTTCCTGATTCCGTTAAAGCTGAGTTTTATGACTTTACGAAATTAAAAATTGAAGAAAAAATAAAGCAAACACCGACAGATGCAAGATATCTCGTCTTTGCTGGCAGTTTCTTTAATCGTTTTGCTCAGTACGATCTTGCGGTAGAGTATCTGACTAACGCTCTCAAGTATTCGCCAAAAAAGCAATCGATTTATTTTGAACTTGGCACATCGTACTTAGGTAAGAAAGACTATCAAAAAGCGTTTGAATTATTCAAAACTGCGTACGAACTTGAGCCTTCCTACACTGACGCAAAAATAATCTATACGCTCGGAGCGTTGTACACTAAAAACGGTCAGCTTGCTCGACAACTTCTTTCTACAATTGATCAGAATTTGATCATTAACGACAATCGATTTCTTCGAACATATGCAGATATTGGCGACTACCAGTCGGTCATTGCTATTCTTTCCGCTCGAATTCAAAAGGATCCAACCAATCTTCAGTACCAGCTTTCGCTCGCTTCTGCGTATGCAACTATTGGTGACAAGGCAAGAGCGATCGCTATCATTCAGGCAATGGAAAAAGAGCAACCAACTTTCAAGGCTCAAGGGGATCAGTATATCCAGCAAATACAGAGCGCGAAGTAGAATCTTTTTAATTACTTCGTTTGCGTTGGTGCGGTTCAAATTTTTTTAGTCGCCGTGCAGAAAGTACGGTCCCTTACAAAATTTTTCCATGCCTAGTATTCAAAGCAATTTTAAAGATTCCAAGGTCTCCACAATCAGAATTTGCTTTTAAAGTCGTGATATGCTAAGATATTTTGGTGAGTGCGAATACAGGATTGGAGTAGCAATACAACAATAACGTACGAGCATCTAAAACAAATATCGCACACAACCCGCTTCGGCGGGTTTTGTGTTTGATAAAACTATCTAAATATGTGCAATACTGCAAGTGCGAAAGGGGGGAAGTTAAAGGCTGAGTGGCTTGCTCAGCCGAGTAGTGACTTTGATTACCTTGCTCTGGGAGAAATTTCTGTTGGAGATATATTCATCTACTTTCCTCAACCAAGGGATAATGATGGTCACGGAGGTTTCAAAGGACTCTCTCGTGTATATAGAAAAGTAGGCTCGAGAGGACCGCTGGGATTAAGTGAAGAAGTCGTGGATAGAAATGGTGTTTTAATAAATTTTCCATCAACCGTGCCTGTAATAATTTTGTCTAAGTAGGTTTTTTGGCGTTCGGATACAGGGTACATGTACCTTGTGGTCGAACGCTTTTTTATGATAGCGGGCTTGAATTTTTGTACAGAGCAGGTATGATACTTATATTGTTCCTGTGCATGGTGAGCGGTTCGCACTCACAAATGATATTTGCTGGAGGTTCGCCTTCCGCTCACCATGTATCGGCGCAAACTTTATAATTTTTTGTAAGAAAAAACAATTCAAATTTGAGTTGTTTTTTGTTTTACTAAAAGCTTTCTGTACACACAAATTTTTTTGAACATCGCGCAGAAGTCGGAGTATGTAAAAATAAATTTCAGTTTCTTCTTTATAAAAAAAGTTATCCACACATTTATGAAAAATAAAATTGTATTTACTTTTTATTTGTACGATAATAATCACAGGTCGGCACGAGAAATGAATTCAAAAACAATGTGCAAACAAAGTTTAAAATTTATTTTTCGTTAACTTTTAAAAAATTAATTTAATTGAAGATGTTTGCAAACAAAACGTCTTCGATAACAAATACTATGGCAGCAAAAAAGAAAGCTACAAAGAAAGCAGCACCAAAGAAGAAAGCTACAAAGAAGCGAAAATAGTCTCTGGTGTTTAAAAAACAAAAATCCGGCATGTGAATGCGGGATTTTTGTTTTTATGTTATAGTCTTACATTCTTATGCTTTCATTGCTAAAAAAAATAGTGGGGACAGAAAGTAGCCGAACACTTAAACGCATTGAACCCCTCATTGCTCAAATAAACGCTCTGGAGAGCGGTCTTTCGATATTGACGGACGAGGCGTTGCGAGCGAAAACTGTGGAATTTAAAGAACGGTTGGCGGAGGCACGGAAAAATACTGAAGGTGTTGATAATGCCAACATCCTCAACTCACTTTTGCCCGAAGCTTTTGCTGTTGTTCGTGAAGCATCAAAACGCACGAGAGGTGAGCGACAATTCGACGTTCAGCTTATGGGTGGCATCATTCTCCACGAAGGTGGTATAGCCGAGATGCGCACGGGAGAAGGAAAAACACTCGTCGCTACACTACCCGCCTACCTCAACGCTCTCTCTGGTAAAGGCGTTCACGTTGTCACCGTAAACGATTATCTCTCTCGTCGTGATGCTGTGTGGATGGGACAAATTTATTCGTTTTTAGGTTTATCTGTCGGTGTAATAAACCACGAAGAGTCTTTTTTGTATGATCCAAAACACAGTGAGCTCGATACCGAACGCGACACGGTGGGTTCTTTTAAAGTGGTCAATGAATTTTTGCGACCTGTAACACGTCGCGAGGCATATGAAGCAGACATCACATATGGTACCAACAATGAGTTTGGTTTTGATTATTTGCGTGACAACATAGAATATGAAGCTGACCGTTTGCGTCAGCGTGAGCACGCATATGCTATTGTAGATGAGATTGACTCGATACTTATTGATGAAGCTCGTACCCCTCTTATTATCTCTGCACCCGCGGGCGATTCTGGCGAGTTATACGCAAAGTTTGCAGATATCGCTAAAAAGTTGGAACCAGTAGATCACTATATTGTAGACGAAAAGTTTAAGACTATTTCACTCACAGACGCAGGTATCGAACGTGTCGAGAAATTACTTGGACTTGGAAATATGTACACCGAAAAAGGTGTGGCTTTTGTTCATCATTTGGAAACTGCGGTACGTGCGGAGGCTTTATATACAAAAGATAAAGATTACGTAATCAAAGATAATGGTAACGGAGAGGAAGTTGTTATTGTCGATGAATTCACTGGTCGGCTTCAGCCTGGCCGCAGATGGTCAGAGGGTCTTCACCAAGCAATAGAAGCCAAAGAGCATGTACCTATTCAAAAAGAATCTAAAACATATGCTTCCATTACATTTCAGAATTATTTTAGAATGTATAAAAAATTGTCAGGTATGACAGGAACAGCAATCACCTCTAGTGAAGAATTCTATAAAGTATACGGACTTACTGTTCTTTCTGTGCCCACACATAGACCGATGCTTCGTAATGACAAAAACGATATGATTTTTCAAACTGAAGCCGGTAAATACAAAGCAATTGCACGTGAAGTAAAAAGTAGATTTGATGCGGGGCAACCTGTTCTCATTGGCACTGTCTCGATTCAAAAAAATGAAATGCTTTCAGAGTATTTGAAGGTTGAGGGAATTCCGCACGAAGTGTTGAATGCAAAAAACCATTCACGTGAGGGGGAAATTATTGCTCAAGCTGGCCGCAAAGGTGGTGTTACTATCGCTACTAATATGGCTGGTCGCGGTGTGGATATTAAACTTGGAGGTAATCCAGGGAGTAAAGAGGTATACGAAGAAATTAAATCTTTAGGTGGGTTATTTGTGCTTGGCACGGAACGCCACGATGCCCGGAGAATTGACAACCAGCTTCGTGGACGCTCAGGACGTCAGGGAGACCCTGGCGACACACAGTTTTTTGTTTCAATGGAGGATCACCTCATGAGAGTTTTTGGAGGTGACGGTATTAAAAATCTTATGGGACGTTTGGGTATCAAAGAGGACGAACCTATTGAAAACGGCATGATTACTCGGTCACTAGAAACTGCTCAGGAAAAAATTGAAGGGTTCAATTTCGACGCCCGTAAACATGTTTTAGAATTCGATGATGTTTTAAATTTTCAACGCAAGATTATGTATGCTCGACGCAGAGAGATTCTTCTTGATAGTGGAGAAAAAGTTAAAGGATATATTGAAGAAATTTTTAAGAGTATAAAAGGTGTAGAGGAAGACCCTGGTCACATACACATGGAAAATAATGACGTCAACGCTCAATTCGTGCAGGACATCATTGCTTCCGCAGATGCGGGCTTGCTCGGTGCGCTTCGAAGGGTCATATTACAAACCATCGATACATACTGGATTGAACATTTGGAAGTTATGGATTACATGCGGTCCTCTGTAAATCTCCGTGCGTACGGCCAGCGTGATCCACTTGTTGAATACAAACGCGAAGGTTTAAAATTGTTTAAAGACATGGAGGTTGCTGTGGGTCAGGATATTTTAAAATTGATTCCCCAAATTGCACAAAATATGAAAACTCAGTTGGAAAATGGTGTTTCAAGTGAAAATATATTTGCACTCGCGCAACCTTCGGGTAATGCTCTTAGACTTGTCGAAACTCAGGAAGGATCAGAAAGTCTCACTGTAGAACCGGTACAGCCAGCTCTATCCGCGCCCCATACGCCAGATGGTCAAAAGATTGGTAGAAACGACTCCTGTTTTTGTGGCAGCGGTAAAAAATACAAAAAATGTGGAGAGCTCAACACCGAAGAGCATCAGAAACTCATGTCCCAGCCCTAGGCGTTGCCTAGGGCTGGGGATTCAAGTAGAATAAAGTAAATGAGCAACAGACAAGTGCCACTTACAGATGGTGAGTATTATCATATTTATAATCGGGGTAATAGTAAACAAAATATTTTTTGGGATATTTCAGACTATGAGCGTTTTACAAAGTTACTTTATCTATGCAACTCAAGTAAAGATTTTAATTTTCGAGATGATATCGTAAAGCAAAAAATAGATGCGTGGGATTTTAAGAGGGGAGAACCTATTGTGTCAGTTGGAGCATGGGTGCTTATGCCAAACCACTTTCATATTTATATTACTTCCAGCCCTAGGCGTTGCCTAGGGCTGGAAGAGCAAGATGCCATTTCGCATTATGTGCATAAGCTCTGCACCTCATATTCAATGTACGTGAACAAAAAGCGTGAACGGACGGGAAAACTTTTTGAAGGAACATTTAAGTCGGTTCATGTTGAAAGCGATCCTCAAGCAAAATATAATTTTTCATACATTCATCTTAACCCTGTTAAATTGATTGATTCAGATTGGAAAGAAAATGGAATAAAGGATATAAAAATGACTCTCAAATTTTTAGAAACGTATCCATGGAGTAGTTACCACGATTATCGCGATGCGGTTCGTCCGGAAAATAAAATTATTACACCGAAAGATTTTCCAGATTATTTTTCTGACCCCAGTATCTTTAATGAAGAAATTTTTGAATGGTTGGCGTATAACAATAATCATATTTCCCCAGCCCTAGGCGTTGCCTAGGGCTGGGAATTCTAGAATTTTTTGGGTAAATATGTTATATTGAATTTAATATCAACTAAACAAAGTGTATGAATAAATTTACTTATATCATCGTCGGTCTTTTGATTATCGGAGGTTTTGTATGGCTCATTAATTCTCCAGGTAAGCCGGGGAAGTATGATGCATTTGCTCAGTGCATTAAAGCCAAGAATGTTACATTTTTCGGTGCTTTCTGGTGTCCACATTGTCAGGCTGAGAAGGCTCGCTTTGGTAAGTCTGCACAGTATTTACCCTATGTAGAATGCTCCAATCCAGACGGTCAGTCTCAGACACAGGTGTGTATTAAAAATCAGATAACAACCTACCCAACATGGGAGTTTCCTACTACCACTGGTCCTACTGCGACTACTACGGGCAAGGAGCGTGTTGTTGGCGAATTAGAACTGGGCGATCTTGCTACGAAGACAAGTTGCACATTGCCACAGTAGAATTCAATAGTCTGATTAATTTTCCGATTATATGTTTGATCTCCTCAAAACATTTGTCACTCCTTTAGTTGGAACATCCGCCCTTATTTCCCATGTCATTTTTGTTGGAATTATCCTCGCTTTGCTCGTAGATACTAAATTTCGTTTCTTTGTATATCGTTTTGTCTCTCGTTATGTTTTAGAGTTACTGACTTTTGTTTCCGGAGTAGCACTTGTCGGCAGTCTTGTGTACTCGCAGATTGTTGGTTTTCCTCCGTGTGAATTGTGTTGGGTCCAGCGCATTTTTATGTACCCGCAAACACTTTTAGCATTCCATGCGCTTTATAGAAAAGACACTCGCATGGTGGAGTATTTATTACCATTATCTATTCTCGGAGCCCTCGTTGCTTTCTATCATTCACTCGTCCAGTGGGGATTTAATGTCGGTTCTGGTGGGTGTGTAGCAGTCGGAGGTGAATGTGCCAAAGTGTATGTCGACTCATATGGCTACATTACTATTCCTTTTATGGCTTTCACCGTTTTTGCATACCTCATCCTTTTTTCAATAGTTTATTTTCTTGCTCAAAAGAAGTTTCCACTATCAAAATAAAATTCATACTGTAATACAAAGTGATGCAAGAAAAACTGGAAGCAAAAAAGAAAATTACGATAGTCACCCACAACTCTAAATTTCATACGGATGATGTTTTTGGAGTTGCAACACTTATGCTTGTTTTAGAAAAAAATCATGAAGTGAATATTGTTCGTACACGTGATGAAAAAATAATTACTGAAGCAGATTATGTTGTCGATGTTGGTTTTTTATATGATCCTGAAAAAAATAGGTTCGATCATCACCAAGAAGGAGGGGCTGGGAAACGCGAGAATGGAATTCCTTATGCATCGTTTGGTTTGGTCTGGAAACAATATGGAGAGAAAATTTCAGGCAACAAAGAAATTGCAGATAAGATTGACAGTGTGTTGGTGCAGGGAATTGATGCAGGAGATAATGGCATCCAAATAGTATCTCCAATTTTTGAAGATATATACCCATATGAATTTGGAAATTTTATCCACTCTCTTAATCCAAGTTGGAAAGAAGGTACAGATCAGGTAGATAAAATATTTTTGCAAGCTGTTGATTATTCAAAACTAATCCTGAGCAGATTAATTACGAGGAAAAGTGATAAATTAGAAGCAAAAAAAATAGTCGAAAAAATATATAATGAAAGTTTGGATAAAAGATTAATTGTGTTGGACAGATATTACCCCGCTAATGACTTTTTGATACAATTTCCAGAACCACTTTTTATTGTATTTCCACAGGAAGATACTACATGGACTCTTAAAACAATTAAAAATAATTCCGAATCATTTATTGATAGAAAAGGCTTGCCTGCGTCTTGGGCAGGCAAGAGAGATTTTCAATTAGAAAAAGTCACCGGTGTGGCTGGGTCTATTTTTTGCCACATCAATCTTTTTATCGCAATTGCTCAAACTAAAGAGGCTATTTTGAAACTCGCAGACATCGCACTGAATTCATAGATGCAAAATGACAAAAGTATAATTTTCTGCTAAAGTGCTTTTATGGCATTTATAGACGAACTCACACTGAGCATATCAGCGGGAAAGGGTGGTAATGGCATAGTCTCGTGGAAACATGAGAAGGGTATTGATCATGCCGGACCGGGAGGCGGAGATGGCGGTAGAGGAGGAAGTGTGTATCTGAAAGGCATTCGAGACATTGCAAGACTGTCATCATACCGCTTTATAAAGGAAATGCATGCCCAAAACGGCGATACTGGTCACGGAGACTGTATGCACGGTAAGTCGGGAGACGACCTTACTATCGAGTTGCCACTCGGAAGTATTGTGACTCATACCGAGACGGGAGAAAAAATTGAAATTCTTTCCGAGGAGCCCATTTTTTTTCTTAAAGGTGGTAATGGCGGATACGGCAATGATCATTTCAAAGGATCTAAAAACGTTCGCCCGAAAGAATCAACACCTGGTAAACCTGGTAAAAGTGGCATATTCTTTATTGAACTTAAACTAATAGTTGATATAGGTTTAGTAGGGTTTCCTAATGCTGGTAAGTCTAGTCTTTTAAATACTATTACTCAAGCTAAAGCAAAAGTCGGTAACTATCAATTTACTACTCTAGTTCCTAATCTTGGTGAGTTGCATGGATTTATCATCGCAGATATTCCAGGATTAATCGAGGGTGCCTCAGAGGGAAAAGGTCTGGGATACAGATTTCTCCGTCATATCTCTCGTACTAAAGCTATTTTGCATTGCATTTCTTGTGAAGACGAAACACCAGAAGTGGCATACAAGACTATTCGTGAGGAACTTTTGCGTTTTGATACTAGTCTTTTGGATAAAACTGAAGTTATTGTATTCACTAAAACTGATCTTCTCGATTCGAAAACTCTTGCATCTCGCATTAAGTCTTTCAAAGCTGTGCTCAAAAAAAATTCAAAAAAAACTCCTGAATACGTCCTTTCGGTTTCTGTTATCGACGATACTTCTGTTAAAGAATTTGAAGATGAGCTGGTAAAAATTCTCAGAACTATGTAGTATTGAAGGACATTTATGTCTGATTTAAACACACCGAAAAGCGATTCGTACAGTATGACTATTGGTCTCGAGATTCATGCTGAACTCAATACCAAAAGTAAAATGTTTTGTGGATGCACGAACTCACCTGAAGCAGGGGCTCCTCCAAACATGTATGTATGTCCTGTCTGCATGGGTTACCCAGGAACACTGCCAGTGGTCAACAAAGCAGCAGTTAAAAAAGTACTTTCTGTCGGTGTGGCAGTCGGAGCGAAACTCGCTGATTTCAGTGAGTTTGATCGTAAAAACTATTTTTATCCGGACATTCCAAAAGGCTACCAGATAAGTCAGTATAAATATCCGCTTGTCTCCGGAGGCACTCTTGCGGGCGTAGAGTTGACGCGCGTTCATCTTGAAGAAGATACTGCACGTTCAACACATGACAGTGTCGCTGAATCAAGTCACGGAAAATCAGGCGAGAAATCCAATGAAAAATATAGCCTTGTGGACTATAACCGCGCCGGTGTTCCGCTCATGGAACTTGTGACTGAACCAGTTATTCACTCTGCAGAACAGGCGATAAATTTTGCCAAAGAATTACAACTTATTTTGCAATACCTTGATGTATCAGATGCAAACATGGAGAAAGGCCAGATGCGAGTTGAAGTAAACATCTCGGTCTCAAAGAGTGAGACGTTTGGCACAAAAGTTGAAGTTAAAAATATAAATTCATTCCGCGCCGCTGGAAAAGCTATTGAATATGAATATGCGCGACAAGTCTCCTTGCTTGAAGAAGGGGGAAGTGTTAAACAAGAAACTCGCGGGTGGGATGAAAATAAAAACGCTACATTTTCTCAGCGTTCCAAAGAAGATGCTCATGACTACAGATATTTTCCAGAGCCAGATATCCCTAAATTAGTTATATCTCAAATACCAGAGTTTGCAGAATTTGCTATAAAAAATGAATTGCCAGAGTTGCCAGCAGTGGTGCGGGATCGTTACGCTCGCGACTTCGGTATCAAGCAGGAAGATATAGAAGTCTTTGTAACAGATCGTGTGCTTGGGAAATTTTTCGAAACTGCAGTAGTAAGTTTAGAAACATCAGAAAAGGTGGGAGATTCGGTAAAAATTCTTTCAAATTATATTACGTCAGACCTGATGGGTATTATTAAAAATTCTCCTGAAAGTCTGGAAAAAGTACTGCAGAAAATTACTCCAAAAAATATCGCAACACTTGTCGTTATGATTACAGCTGGTGATGTATCTTCGCGCGGAGCAAAAGATATTTTGAAAATAATGTCTGATGTGGGGGTGGAGAGTGCATCTGATCCACGGATAATTGCAGAAGAAAAAGGTCTCATTCAGAAAAATGACAGAGAAGAATTAAAAAAAATAATGCAGGAAATTGTTTCGGCACACCCAGAAATTGTGTCCGACTACAAAAATGGAAAAATTTCGGTGTTGCAGTTTTTTGTCGGGCAAGGAATGAAAGCAATGAAGGGGGCTGGAAACCCAGAACTATTGAAGGGAGTTGTTTTAGAAATACTTAAGTAACTCTGCCTAAGTGTCCATGCGTCTCATAAACTAAAATACCCTAGGCTACGCCTAGGGTATTTTAGTTTATGAGGAGTCGACCCTTCGTAAGAATTGACCGAGACAACTAAACTATTCCTCAATATGTCTGACTATGAGTTTGTGGATTTGAGCAGGCGTGCTTTTGCGTAATCCAGCATGAGTTTCGATTTCCTGTATAACTTCTTCTAGGTCATCAATTTTGTAGACTCTGTAGTTGTTCATAGGGTGGCGGTGAGCCTTGAGCTTGCCGTTCTTATCCCAGTTGCGAAGAGTGAGTGGTGAGACACCGAGAATCGAAGCTGCCTGTTTTATTGTAATGTAAAGTTTTGCCATGTCTTTTAGATTAAATTAACATTTATAAACCTATATAAATCTATATATACATTATATTAAATTATATTAATGTTTACAAATGATAAATAACTTTATCTGTGGACAGTGCAATTCATTTATTTTTTATGTCCTTAATAATTATGACTTTTTAAGTGTTTGTCATTTTTATACACACATATTTAAAATTAGCTTGAGACTCAACTTTACAAAATATAATGCTTTCTTTTAATTTGAGCAATGATGATCATCAATTTTTGATAAAATACTATTAAAATAATATTCTTTTAGAAAGAAAAGTCTTAATAAATATTAAATGAATTTTCTATGAACTTTTTTCTTAAAAAATAATCCGAGATTTTATTTTTTTTAAAATCTCGGGTCAGGATAAAAAATCTCGTTTATCCGATATAGTCTTGTTTATCCACAGTTTTTTGCTGTTTCTTTTAATGATACTTGATATACTTAGTACAAATAAATTCATGAACACTGCACTATTTTTTGAAAATAAAAAATACATTTTAGTGCGAAATGCGAGCCAACTCACGGGCTACACAAAAGATTACATCGGACAACTTTGCCGTCTTGGAAAAATTGAATCACGAAGAATTGGGAAAACGTGGTACGTAAGCGAAGAGTCAATTTTAAATTACAAAAACACTCCGACAGTTTCTTTTCATGCCCCTACTTTTCTTGCTACTCAAAATGTTTCAAAAAAAATACTGCCCCTTACAACTATCCCAAGTGAATCTAAAAAGAAAAAAATTCCTTCAGTGCCTTTCTCAGCATCTCTCCCTATATCTAGTCTAGTTCCAAGCGGTCCATTTTTAAGAAAATTTCCTTTTCCTCGTATCTCAAATTTACCGGAAAAATTCCATCGAGTATTTGTAGCATCTAATTGGAATGTTGCAAAAAAAATTCTTCCAACTACTTTGGCTTTACTCATGACTATAGGTGCTTACACACTCGCAGACACCATGGGTAAAAACGTTTTTCCTGCAATAAAAAATGGAAGAGAAATGGCTGTCTCTACACTTACCCTTAGCATCAACAATCTTTCCGATTTTAATACAGACTTGTATTATTCAATTTCTCGGATATCCGAGAAACAAATTGCTTCCGATATCTCGGATTCATTCGCTGAATTTCCTGCAAATTCCTATCGTGCTTTAAGCGATATTGTCGATCTGTATTCTGAGCACCTCACTTCTTCATACATTCCACTCGGACAACACTTACAAACCGCCAGTCTCACATTTTCTGCTGGTGTATTTTATCAAGGACACGAATTTAGCCGAAACCCACCTGTCTATGTTATTAAAAAAATAAACTATTTTGCTCTAGCGGAGAAAAATATTGTCGACACTATAGGACAGACTACTGGAAACAAAATTGTGTTAGGTGCCCGTGCTGTCACAGATAAAACTCTTTCAAGTATTTCCACAGGCGTATCGAAAGTGATGTTTTTGTCTACTAATGCCATTGACACACTTTCGAGCATAGCCTCAGTTATCATGTCTCACACTTCACACGTTGTTGCTCCACAGAGCACCTCCTCTTTGGCTGCGGCCTTTACTTCTGGCACGACGTACGTAGATCATGCTGGCGTTGCAATCTACGACGCTTTTAATAATTTCTTTAATCGGGCAATTTATACTCCACTTGCAGGTCTTTTTGATTTGCAATTTCAATCAGTCGCCCAACCAGCTGCTTCTCCGTCTTCATTCATAGCATCAGGAAGACGTTCAAAAAATGTAGCTCAAGACAAAAAACTGGCACTTTCTCCAAAAAATACTTCTCTAAATACGAGCACAGGCACCCGCATAGGTGCCCGAGGCACTGTGGTAGAAAGAATCATCGAGCGTATTATTGAACGAGCTCCACACGCACAAGTTTTACCCGAAGTATCAGCCCAAGATCTCTCTGGTTATATTTCAAAAAATGATTTAGAGAGTCGCCTCCAGCAATTTAATAATTCTATTTCATCAAAATTTTATTCACTTTCTTCTGGTTCTGGTGGACCAGTGGCAAATATCTACCAGCAGATAGCTCAAGCAAGTCGTATCGACCAGCTTACTGGTACAATTCTTACGACACCGACTATAAATTCTCCGACAATCAATGGCGGATTACTTGTCGGTACAAATATTTCAGGTGGGTCGTTTGCAGGTGGTTCAGTCAGTGGTACGACGGGAGTATTTTCTGGGCAAGTCGGTATTCTCGGCAACCTCGGCATTGGTACCACTTCACCTTCAGTTGCTCTCGATGTTTTTGGAGATAGTCACGTCTCTGGAGCGTTGACGGTGGGTTCAATTGTGTCTGGAGGTACCACTATCGGTGGTAATTTTGCAGTGACCGGAACATCTACTCTTGCCGACCTTCTCGTTACGGGATCAACAACAGTTAAGAACTTAAATTTTCAAACTATTTCTGGTATTTTTGCGACTACTACAAATGCCACTTCAACCAATCTTTTTGCAACAAATTTTATTTCTACTAATACGCTATTCACCAACGCCACATCGACCAATCATTTTGTGACCAATTTAACTGCGACAAACTCAACACTGACCAACGCTACCTCAACCAATCTTTCTGCAACTAATGCAACTCTTACCAACGGTACTCTGACCAACGCAACCATCACCAACGGC
>JBBQLO010000005.1:0-37057 GCA_038327915.1 Parcubacteria group bacterium
TCTGCGGGCGGAAACCCCCGCCAAAAATCAGCCGAGGTTTTGCGAAATCCTTGTCCCCAGAAAATAGTTTTCGCAAAACCGAGTCCGAATTGCATTTGCCCTCCGTCTGCCCGAATACTTGGAGGACAGAACCCCGAAAGAAAAACACCCTTTCCTTTTTCAAAAGAAATTTCACCCCCGCCACATCAGAAATGCCAGGAGTGTTTTTCTTTCGGGGTTGTCGCCGTACTCGGCGAGCGGCGTGCGTATGCGTTCCCCGCACTTCTGCTTCAGCAGAAGCACCACGCTTCGCGTGGTGGCGCTTTAGCGCGCGGGGAACGCTAGTCATTACGATTTTGAAAATAGGTTCTAGCTTGGTACAATAAACGCACAAGTCCAAAAAAATCTCCACTGCTGGAGATTTTTTCGGACATGTGCGAGACGGAGCCATGTTTTGTCAGCAGACAAAACGGGCGAGTCTTGGGACCGTAGAAATCTTCGAGCGACGGCGAGAAGATTATCTAGGTCACATGCATTTATGGTCATGGAAATTTCTGACCGCCGGCGAAGAAATTATCTGTGACCACATATTCTAAAATCTCACATAACTCCAGATTTTTTTAATTAAAGAATGATTTTTTATAAATTCAGAGAGGAGATAGGAAATAATTATATATCCTGATATAGTATACAAATGAAAATTGGCGTACTCCTTTATACATTCAGTCGTATTGATGATGCAAAAATAAATCTTGAAATCATTAGAAATGTTTGGAGTAAAAATGATTTATTAAAAGACATTAAAGTTGTTCACTCATATAATGGTAAGAAAGAATGGTGGCCAGAAAAATATCTAGAAGATGAACTTTTATATTTAGACAACCCTGGTCATTTTGCTGGTGCTGAACTTTTAATCAATGAAGGTATAAAATGTTTTTCACAGAAATATTCAGAGGTTGATTATGTTATTGTCTTAGCCTCTGATACCTGGCTTGTTAAGCCAGAGTACACAGAAAGTGTTATTAGAAAAATGCAAGATGAACAGAAGTATATGGCAACTTGTCCTTGGGGAACAACAGAAAAAGACAATATGTGGAAAATGGGAATGGCTATTGATTTTGCAATATTTGATTTAAAATGGTCTACAAAATTTAATTTGTTTCCAATAAGATATACAGAATTTAAAGAAAAATATTCTGAAGTTTTTGACTACAAAAATGAGATTATATATCCGGAAAGAGTTTTAGCTGTACGTTTTAAACAAGCAATAATAAAATCTACAAGTATGCCAAGTGATAACCTTGTCACAAAAGTAGCTACGGAACATATTTACAGAATGACCGAAAGAGAGCCTGTTCATGATGAAAAAGGATGGTTTGGTATAAAAAAAGGTAGAAAAATGTATTTTCCTAAGATTGGTTTGTTGACACATCACGAAGCTAAACCAAAAAAGGATATTTTAAAAAATTTAAAACTCACAATAGGTGATAATGCTAAAAAATTAATAACCTCAAGTGATTTGAGCTATTATAATAATGGTGTAGGAAAATTAAGATTTTTCAAAAGTGGTAAGGAAATTAATTATGGGGATTAGTTTCTTATCCTCAATATATAAAATCTTTAAATACATTCCAACCATATAGGATTTATCACTTAATATGGTTATAATAACTTTTGCTTCGATACATGTGCCAACCAGAGATATGTTTTTAAATCTATGCAAACAGATATCAACCAAAAAATCATATTCGTCTACAACGCAGATTCTGATTTTTTTTCCCAAATTAAGGACCTTGTGATAAAAATTACCACACCTGAGAAATATACGTGCAACTTATGTGCGGTTACATATGGTCCACTCGAGATGAAAAATGAATGGAAGAACTTTCTCAAAACATTACCACAAGAAAAAGTCTTTATGCACAGAGATGAATTTCACTCGGCATACCTACATTTGTCAGAAATTCAATTACCAGTGATTTTGAGTGAAGAAAACAACATAATTAAAGTCGTTGTTTCGGCTGATGAGATCAACCGAGAAAAAACACTTTCTGGCCTTGAACATTTGGTCAGGAGTCGCTTAAAATAAGGATATTCACGTTTATATCAGAGGTATTAGAAGTTGCAGACTGCTGGAGAACCCCACCAGCCATTTAAGCTCATGTTGTTGGCTACGCCTGTTTTACACCAGCTACCCGTCACAGCTGTATAAACATATAATCCATACTGGTCTGTACCCCCACTATTACCAACACCATAGTAATGATCTCCGTCTGCGATTAAATTTGCCGGAATACTGGGTATGTATGTCGGTACAAGAGCGGCTACTAATGTTGGGTCGGTGAGCAGAACATCGCCGTTTCCGACCGGAGATTGGGGATAGGTACCATATGTACTGTAATACAGAGCCAGCGCATTTTCAACAGCTTTTATTTCAGTTATTCGTGCAACGTCTTTAGCTTTTGTTCTGGCGGTATTCAATGACGCGAGCACAATTGAAGAAAGTAGACCAATAATGGCAATGACCACGAGAAGTTCGATGAGTGTAAAACCACGAGAAGATTTCATAATTGTTTTGAATATGTGCCGTTAATTGATGGCACCGGATTTTTTGGAGATCCAGTCCCGTTGTATTTGAAAAATAAAATACCAGCCATACCTAATAAAACTATACAAACCACTATGAGCACTGCATTCACGTATTTTTCAGGTATACCCACCTTTTCAACAAAACGGAACATGGTTGATTTTTGTTCAACATATGTCTGTTTTTTATATAAACCAATATTTTGTTCATCAAATTCTACGTGTGACATAATAATAAGTTTGGTTGTTTTTTTGACCCTACTTTATAACGGTAAATCAAGTCCAAAAAATCCAGGTCCGGTAAAGAGGAGGGAAATCAAAACAATTGCAGAGAGAGTGTGAAGTAAAACAGCATCTCGTGTCAGTGGTGCGACTTTTTTGTTTGCCCAATCGTCAAAACCTATTATAAAAAAACCAAAAAGAGCCGCTATTTGTGTGTATAGTCCAATGAATAGAAAAATGCCAGAAACAATATAAATAACAGACATCCATTTGTATGGTTTTTTAAAACGTTGTAGGCCTGTAAATACGAGAAAAGCCCCAACAGCTAGACGTAAAATGCATGGAGCAATAAAGCTATATGTGAGTAGATTTGGAAATACAGAGAGAGGATGCATGCGTATAGTATATGATATTTGTATTTTTAGAGCAATAAAAAAGAATAATCTCTGGCTACCCATACATACACATGGTGTCTGTAGGTTGTGCTAGAGTGTGTGTATGAAAAAAGAGGTTACCATTCTCCTTCACAACATTCGTAGTGCTCATAATGTTGGGTCTATTTTTCGTACGGCTGATGCGGTGGGAGTGACAAAAATATATCTTTCGGGATACACACCCACTCCACTGGACAGATTTGGTTGTGCTCGTAAAGACTTAGCAAAAGTGGCGCTTGGAGCAGAAAAAAGTATTTCATGGGAACAAATTATCGATCCGAAAAAACTTATAAAAAAATTAAAGAAAGATAATTTTCAGGTAGTAGCTTTTGAACAGTCAGTTCGGGCCATGGATTACAAAAAAGTAAAAATTTCTCAATCAGTTCTGGTGCTGGTGGGAAGCGAAGTGGGGGGTATTGAGCAAGAGTTTTTGTCTCTCTGTGATATTGTGGCGGAGATTCCTATGAAAGGGATAAAAGAGTCACTCAATGTTTCTGTTGCTTTTGGTATTGCTCTTTTTCGAATGTTGGGAGTGTAATTCAAATTTAGTATTTTAATTCAGCTACTATTTTTCCAGCGCCGTCATAAAGAATGATGTCTTCTCTTTCACTTTTCCACAGCGTGCTACTACGTTTCAAATAGACTCGCCATTCTTTAGTGTAGAAATTTGCGTCATTTTTATGAGTATTTATACATGATGTATAATTTATTTTTGAATAAATAAAATTAGTGCATTCGTAGCTCCAGTTGGCCGGTAGATTTGCTGTTTGAATCTGGCAAGAAGACATCGAGTTGATGTAATCAAAGCATGCATCGTTAATAACTTGATTGGCGGGAATACTCGAAAGATTTTCATTGCGTGGAGCAGGGCAGTTGGTCGAGAGATACGGGGTGAAATTTTGAAATTGTGATAAGTAACCCGAACATATATTCACTTTAAAACTTGAGCCGTTTGGTGAGAGACCCGTATCAAGATATATAGTGTCGCCAGGGGAGAGTGCCACTGTACTTTCGCTATTTTTTGAATTAGCGAAAAAGAGTGTGGACGCATTAGGAATATTTACAATAACACCGCTTTTTTTACTTGCCAATGTAAAACCAAGAAGGGGTATGGTGGTGGTAGATTGTTCGTTTTCATGTAAAACAATATATTCTTCCGAAACTGTTTGTGAACGAGAGACATATTGAATTAAAATTTGTCCGTAATATTTTGAATGAGATTGGTTTTCTTTTCTGACTTCTTCCGCAACGTCCATTTGTTGTTTGAGAGTATCAACTTGCGTTTGTGCTGTTTGGATTTGTCCAGCAATACTGGTGTCTGTACTTTTTTGTTCTGTGTAGCTGTTTGATGATTGTGTTGCAGTGGTTGTGATGGTCGGGTGGATAGCGTTTTTTGCCCCACCAATGAGTCCAACTGCGATGATGCCAAGAATCACTATAATACCTATCCATTCATCTTTTTTCATATTGTTATGTTATCTGACTATTATACCTGATGTATGTTACAAAAATGAGCACTCCTACTCCCAATTACCTTCCGTGTAGTTATTCCAGAACAACCAGTCTTTAAACATTTTTTTCCAGTTCGACGATATGCTTTGTGAGAATTTTGAAAACCTCCACGTTCCCCATGTATGTTGCGATAGTCAGACATAGAGTCACCCCCAAGATTGATTCCCGCGACAAGAATTTTCTTCATCGCAGCCCAGATTTTTTTCCTTTCAGATGCTGTGAGTGAGGACACTCTGCGTTCGGGATGTACGCTTGACGCCCAGAGTATCTCATCTGAATAAATATTACCAACGCCAGCAATAACCGATTGGTCCATAAGGACGCTTTTTATTTTTCCACTTTTTTTCGTATTTAGTTTAGATGTAAATGTTGGAAAGGGGAGATCGTCGAGTGGTTCTGGTCCGAGACCAGCAAGATCAACAACATCTGCACGTTTGGAAGTTTCAAAAAGAATCACTTTGGCGAATTTTCGCATGTCAGAAAAAGCGAGATGTTTGCCGTTTGAAAGAGTAAAAATAAGGTGGATAAATTGGTTAAATGAATCGGAAAGAAGTTTCTCTTCACTTTTCCACACGCCCGTAGGACTCAATGTGTATTTTCCATACAACAGATGTCCGGTCATTTTCATGTGAATGAGAATAGTTTTATTGCCGGAGAGGTGTATCAAGACATTTTTCCCGCGACGTTCGGCATTGTTAAATTTTGTTCCGACGACCTCTCGTTTAAATTTTTCAAAATACTTTTTGTTTTTTATGGTATCCGTACGCTTGTTTGCTGTACGAATGTAGTAATCCGTCCAGACATCAGTAATAGAAAGCCCAACAAGAACTTCATTAAGACCGGTGACGGTGGTGGTGACTTCAGGAAGTTCAGGCATGTTACTTTGGTTTTATTAGCAAATTACTTGTTTAAATTTTTCAAGGCCGCACGTATTTTTTCTTCTGTGTTTCCTCCTTCCGACTTTTTTAGAGCCTCTCGTGCGTCGCGTTCAGAATAGCCGAGTGTTTGGAGAGCCAGGAGTGCATCAACATCTGCCGACATGCTCGAAGATTCGTCTTCTTCGCTTCCTATGCCGAGAGATGTAATTTTGTCTTTTAATTCAAGGACTATTTTCTCCGCCACTTTTTTTCCAATACCAGAGACTTTCGTCAAGTGGCTTATATCGCCTGTGCCGATGGCTTGTCGAAGGGTACCCAGAGTGGCTACGTTGAGAATCCCCATTGCCGATTTTGGCCCGATACCGGAGACAGTGAGGAGAAGTTCAAAAAAATTCAACTCTTTGCGATTTTGAAAACCATACAGATCGAGGGCATTTTCGCGTACCGCAAGGTATGTCCAAAAACTAATTTTTGGTTTTTCCTCTTTTGGCATTTCTGGTAGGAGGGCTGTGTTGGTGTGTATTTTATAGCCTACTCCAGAGACATCGAGAATAACAGACTTAAGGTCTGTGGAGAGAAGAGTGCCTGTTAAGTGTCCTATCATGTTTGCATTGTACCGCATTCACGTCACCCAAGCCAGAATGAATGAAGCGCCAGCAAAAAACTACGAGTTGATTTATTTTAGTAAGTACGCTACTATCTTCCTATGCCAATCACAACATCAGCTAAAAAAGCTCTCCGAGGATCAAAGCGCAAGCGCGCCTTCAATTTGCGTAAAAAAGACATTCTTGGACAAGCCATTAAAAAAGTGAAAAAACTTGTTGGTGAAAAAAAACTTGCAGAAGCTGCAGAATTTTTCCCGCGAGTTCAAAAAATAATCGACAAGTCAGTTAAAACAGGTTTACTTAAAATAAACACCGCTTCACGTAAAAAAGCCCGTTTGTCTCGAATGATGACTAAAAATAAGTAGAAGGGGATAAGTAGTAAAAACGCTCACATGAAAAAATACCTTGCAGAAGCACTCGGTGCATTTACTCTCACTTTTGTTGTGGCTCTTTCTCTCGCTGGTAAGTTCCCTGTATCGACACCAGTACTCGCGGCTCTCGTACTTGGAATGTTTGTGTACTCACTCGGACATATTTCTGGTACACACATTAACCCAGCGGTGACTATAGGCGCATGGTCAATTAAAAAAATAACCACGGTAGACGCCGTGGTGTATGTAGTTGCTCAGTGTGTCGGAGCACTTCTTGCTTTTGGCCTCGCCACCTTAGTGGGAGTCAGTGCAACTAGTAGTTATATTGTTGCAGGTAATACTCTCGGTATTGGTCTTGCTGAAATGTTCGGGACTTTTTTCTTTACCTTTGGTATTGCCTCAGTTATGTACGGAAGGACACCAAGCCAGCTTTCGGGAGTTGTTGTTGGAGGCTCGCTCCTTCTTGGCATCAGCATTGCCGCCTTACTCGGTTCAAACGGAATTCTCAACCCCGCCGTTGCACTCGGTATCGGATCAGTGAGTTTTATGTACCTCTTTGCTCCTATTGTAGGTTCAATCGTAGGTATGAATGTCTATAAGTACTTAGGAAATATTTAGGATAGGTGCTAATTTCATTGCCCTCGTCGTTCAACGGATAGGACACTGGCCTGCGAAGCTGGAAATACAGGTTCGATTCCTGTCGAGAGCACAAAATGAGTTTACGAATTTTTGTGCTCTCGAAGTAAGAGCATGTTATGCTCTTACGTCAGGAATCGAAAATCTGTGATAGTTTTCTTGAGTGTAGTCACGAAAAGAAAACAGAACAGATGTACAGTTCCTGTAAGGAAAGATTCCTGTCCTGTAAGGAATCGAAAAGCGGAGCGGGTACCAATTGAGTGCAATTGGTCGCGAGCTGCGGACACGACAAAAATTTTTGACGGAAAATTTTTAGTTGTGGACGATTCCTGTCAGGAATCGACAGTTCTGTATAAAATCTACATGAGGCTACAGATCATATGTCAAAATAATGCACATTGGAAAATAGTGCTAGAGGAGAGAGATTTTATGTTTCTTTTCGCTTACGCGGTCCAAAACAATCTAACTCACACTATTTTTCAATGTACTTTTGTCATATGACCTATAGCCTCATAGAGACTTTCAATAATACTTTAAAATAAGAGCGTCTGTTTCGCTTTTTTAAGCTCATCAGTCGGAGTACACACTCCGAGACAGATGGGGTGTTTGTAGCACCTCCAGTTTTGGAAACAGCAGTTGGACTGTTTCCTGTAAACATGGTCACGTCGTCCCACCAACTTGTGGAAAGAACTATAGCCCAATGCTTTTGATAACAACACGGGCTTTTTTTCCAGACGCACTCGTGAGCACACTGCCCCACGCCAGTGGGTTGTGTCGTGCCGGGTGCTGGTCGCAGTGAGCTGGATCCGAACACCCACCATTCAGGCCTGGTGGGTGCTGTTCCTTGACCGAGGTACTGCGCCATGTAGCCAGCCTCTTTCAAAGCCTCCACAATTTTTTCGGCATTTGTATGCCGGACCCTAATTTTTCTTGTCACTTTCTCTTTCCTAGGGGCAGTAATACCCCCTTGCCAATCCCTGCCAATATAAAAGCGATTGAGGCGAAGAGAATTCCTTCACCCACATTGACGGGTTGCCCCATCAATTTTTCTCCAATTAGGTATCCTGCGGTTAAGCAGGAAAAAATAGCTAACAAAAAAATTCTCATCCTACACCCCTCCCAGAGGTTGTTTGCGTATGCCCGCCGGCAAATCATTCCGCACCATTTAACCATCTTGTGTTATCAACACACAGATGACGAAGTGGTTGGGAAGGGGGAAGTGCACAGTAACATGTAAATGTGACCGAGTACCTCCCCCAGTAAAGAACATCTGGTGTATGTCTACTGACAACACCAGCAGTGAGATGGTGACCGGTACCATCTCTTTTTGTACACATACTCTCCACTTCGGTCCTTCGGGAGAGATACGTTTCAGTGGGTAACGTATAACCAGGGAGAACTAGGAAATTTTAGCGAGCTTTGCTGCCTCCGTCTTTTTTTTAGCGTAATCCTTTGCCCAGGACAGGGCAACATCAAGGTGGGGGCCCTTGACCGAGGTCATATCGACCCCGGCCACCTCTATTTCCATGTATTCCACCCACCTCCACTTCCTAGAATAGAAGTAGAGGGAGATTGGCTTCCCACCAATCTCTCCTACAATCTCCTCTATTTCCCGTTCGCCCCCATCCTTGGGGGCGAGCATGTCCTGAATCTTTTCTTTTTTTAATTTCCACCAAATAAAAACAAGAAACAGCATATAGCCTATAATCATCACAATTCTGACATAAATTTCAAACAGCATATTACGCCCCCTCCCAGAGGCTTTTGCACATTGGTCTGCCGACCAGTCTCAATTTCAAGCTTTCACTTTGGCTGAGACCACGCACCGACTTCTGATCAACTCACGATGTATGTGTTTTTCAACATATACATCCGAAGCTGAATAAGAAGGAGGACTCTGGTAATTAAACCATTGTCATCCGATAAACAACGCAGATTTTGTATAATGGGTATCTGCTGACCCATCCGTATTTTTCCTATTAGGAAATACGGAACCTGAAAGAACTTTGAGGCAGAGAGTCAGGCTCTGTCTCAATTACGATGTCCCGCTGACTCGGGATGAAACTACTTCTGAATGAGTAACGTGGGGAGGACGCCCTCTTCCCAATCAGGTTTTTTGTACTTGATCGGGGTAACTCTGTAGGCGTTCTTGTAGAGATCAAGGTACACCCCTTTGTGCATCGGCTTTTCAGCCGATGGGGTGAATGTCAAACTCCACTGGTTTGTAGCCAGTTTGGTCACCTCGAGGGAATTTCCGCTCGTGGCGGATTTAAAAAAAAGTTGACTGATGTCCTCCTCATCGAAAGCCTCCCAACCTCCGAAGCTTCCTCGGTTTTCGACTGGGATTCCCGTTCTCCCAGCTTCCAAATTCACGCGCCGTCCACCACAACTCTGACTTGCGACGTGTGCTTGGAGTGGGTTCACCCCCGGCACATACTCGAGTTGATTCGTGAGTGTGTTTGCGATGTTTGCGACTGCACTCCACGAAATAATTTTTTCCGGCAGAGGCTTGAGCGCCTGCCCAAGCTCTCCTGCAAAAAGCAGCACCAGCTTCTCTGCCCGAGTTCCGAGGTACGAACCTTGTTTCCTAATCCACGGTTTGAAAATCTCGTGGTTTGAGTGGCTTAAACCTTTAAGCCGTTTGATCAATTTATTTCTCACCACCGAGTCACCGGTTAGTGCGATCATCCGACCATAGTCGGAGGTCTTGTCCCGACCATATGTCTCAATTTCTTCGGCAACAGCAACTGCTGCCACCAAATACCAGCCAATGTCTTCTATCCCGATCTGGTTTTCTTTCGGTCTTTGTGCGGCAGCTCGGAGAGCCTGCACGAGCATACTGCCCGTGCCAATCTCTCTTTTTTCTACTATCTGGCACATAAGTGCCTTCGAATTTTCTACAATCATTGCTGTCTCCTTAGCCCCACTCGCCAGCAATAACGAGGGGGTCTGTTTTGGATTTTGATTGAGACTTGCGCCTCTTGTTAATAAAAAAATATTTCAATCAACAAGAGACGCGAGTTCAAAATATCCGCCCCCTCCCAGAGGCTTTTGCACATTGGTCTGCCGACCAGTCTCAATTTCAAGCCTTCGCTTTGGTTGAGACCACGCACCTTATTCCTATCAGCTTTCGAATTAATTCGTTAGCTGAATAAGAAGGGGGACTCGGTAGTGAACCGTGTCCCCCAGTTTGGAAACAGTGGTTGGACTGTTTTCTGAAAACTACTCCTGCCAACTCAGAAAAAGAACTACCTCCCGAAAAAGAACTTTCTTACTGTCGGTGTCATCCACCAGCAGCATCTCAGTTCCCACTCTGAATAATCTAGGAGGGCCTCCTCCACCTCTGCCTGGTTTTGATAGCCGTCCACTAAGGGCGGCCCTCCAAGACATTCTGGTCGCCCATATCTCCACCCTTCTTTTAACATACTAATAAACATCTTCATTTTTTCCTCTTTCCTCGACTTAACCCCCGAGGTGGGTTTTTGAATTTCAGGGATTTTGCAACCCCTCTTTCCAGCACTAACAAAACTTACGCGATCCTAATGCTGGAGAAGAGGAATAACACTGTGGTTATCTTTTACAGAAATTTTTTCCACGTTATCCTTACTTCTCTATGATCACCCTTCCTATCCGCAGATATTCCAGATAATTTTTGTCAGTGAACTTTCAACTCTCTTTTTATTGAGAGAAGTGGAGAGGCGACTTTGTATAATAATTTAGTTCGCGTCCACACTTCCTTCAATAAGTTATTTGGCCTATTGTGATAAAACAAAACAGGCGACGAGCTCTTTGAGGGAGCCAATCGCCTGCTTTCTACGATATATCGTAATGCAAGTGTTGGTTGTTTGGTGTTCTAAACATAAAGTATCCCGGCGAGTATTGCTGTTGGTATCAGCGGGGTACGATATGTTGGGCACCAAGACTCTCTCCTCTAAAGATTGTCTTAAATGTTTTTTTTTAAGTACTTTGTTTTATCTTGAAAATTCTCATCTCCTTTAATAATATAATCATATCATACTATATTAAAACTGTCAAATACTTTTCTATTTACTTTTTTTAATACTAAAAAAAGCCTTACGTAAAGCCATTTTTTAGTATCATTTATAAAAGAGGAAGTTTTTGGATATTCACATCTCATCTTCATATTCGATTTGGTATGCTCAGTTTGGAACTTTCATATTGAGATGTGCTAAAATCCAAAATATATAAGCAATTTCTCAAGGAGTGGCTCGGTGTGCTGCACTTCTGGCAGGTGATCTGATAAAAAAAGATGAATATGTTCAGCATTTCCGTTGCCCATGAGCACGACGATGTATGGAGAAAGCTTTTTTTCAGATTTAAAAAATACTCGAGGATATTGATCTTGTGTCTCAACCCAGAATGACTGCAGATTTGTGTAAGGGTAGTATGTCTTGTTTATCTGGACACCGAGGCGTGTGAGTTTGATGTCTATTATTTGAGGTTTGCGGGTAGCGTATAAAGTGAGAACGCTCGCAGATACTACCACTAATAATCCAAAAATAAGATTGTTTAAAATTATGGCGATAAGGGCGATAGAAAGAGTTACCGCTCCCACAATCCAATACCAGTCGGTGTTTTTCTCGGTGTGAATATATTCATGTGTTTGCCAGGAGAGTGTTTCCATGTGTAGAGTATAGCACTGAATAAAGTGCATACCAATTTCTGATTGCGTTAGTTCAGAGTAACCCAATTGTGAGGGGCTGTACAAATATACTAAAAAATGCTAGAACTAAAAGGCAAAACCGTTTTAATACAATGAAACCAAAAACAGAAAAAAAAATAATTCAGGTATTGTCAGGGGTCCTTTTTTTTATGATTCTTTGTCTTGGTTTATTCTTAGATCTCCATAGAGATCAAGTTTATGCAGCAGTTTACTCTGCCAGACTTATTAAGCGTCCAGAGCCATTTACCGAAATGTATTTCAACAACTACACTGCTTTCCCCAAGCAGAGTGTCTCAGGCATGAGGTTTTCTTATTCCTTTACGATCCACAACATGGAAGTTGCGACATCTGCATATCAGTACTCGACATATTTCGAGTATCCAAACGGTTTTAAAGTAGGTATGGGGGAAGGAACAATCACACTTCATTCTCTCGAATATTATGTTGCAACCACTACATACACGTTCAAAAATTCAAATTTGCACGGGAAGGTTGTGGTAGATCTTTTAGGACGTGATCAGCATATAGATTTTTTACTTCCCGATGTAAATCAATAATTATATATTTAATGACGTATATGTATGGCAAAAAAATCACAGTGCTTATCCCTTGTTATAACGAAGAAGAGGGCATTGCGAATGTGATCAAGAGTTTTCCAAAAGAAAAATTGTTTGAGCAGGGTTTTTCTCTCGAAATAATTGTTATTGACAATAATTCAAAAGATAAAACTTCAGAAATAGCCCACTCGCTAGGAGCGTTAGTTATACACGAGCCAAAAAGTGGTAAAGGTAATGCACTCCGCCACGGCTTCCAATTAATTTCAGAAGATACAGATTATGTTGTGATGCTTGACGGGGACAATACATACCGTCCAGAAGAAATACTTCGTCTCATAGAGCCGATTCATTCTGGTTTTTGTGATGTTGTTATTGGGTCGCGTCTCGGTGGACGTATTACCGAGGGATCAATGAGTGCTCTGAACAGGGCAGGCAATTGGATATATTCGCATCTTGTTCGATATTTTTATGGGGTCAACGTGACTGATGTATTAACGGGGTACTATGCGTGGAGAAAAGATGCTCTCGAACGACTCCGGCCTCATCTTTATTCAGAGGGATTTACTATTGAGATGGAAATGGTCACTAAAATGGCACAACTCGGGGAGGAAATATACTGCGTACCTATTAGCTATGACACTCGAGCCGGACATACCAATTTAAGCCCATTGCATGATGGTGTGCGAATTTTATGGGTATTGATTAAAAATATGTTTTGGAGACCAGTGGACATACCTGGGTATGTTTCGAATCATTCGGGAGAGTCACTCCATAAACAGTCAAAAGGAAGTAATGTTTTTATAACTAAATAAAATATATGAAACTCTCTGTTGTCATCCCAGCTCTGAATGAAGAATCGGGAATTAAAGCTACTATTGAGCAGATACCTATACGAGCATTGGAAGCAATGGGTTTTTCTGTTGAAATTATTGTTTCTGACAATGGATCTACCGACAAGACGGCAGAAATATCTAGAAAAGCTGGCGCTACGGTAGTGCACCAGCCTCTTCAGGGGTACGGTAACGCATATCGTGCTGGATTTGAATATGCAAGCGGAGATATTATCGCCACAGGGGATGCTGACATGACATACCCTTTTGACATGTTGCCAGAGCTTTTAAAAGAAATGAAAAAGAATGAATATGATTTCGTCAGTACGGATCGTTTGGGAACTTTGGATTCAGGGGTTATGACTTTCTTTCACGTCTTTGGAAACTGGATGTTGAGCACTGCTACACGAATACTTTTTAACTGGCCATTTAGTGATTCTCAGTCTGGAATGTGGATTTTTAAACGTACAATATTGAAACACCTCGACCTTTATTCGGAGGGGATGCCTTTTTCTCAGGAGTTAAAAATCGAGGCATATAGAAAAGGTTTTAAATGCGGAGAGTTTCCTATTGAGTATAGGGCTCGTATTGGAGAAGTAAAGCTCAATACTATTCGTGATGGTATGGGCAATATCACACAGCTTATAAAAATGAAATTCAATCAGAAACAAAAAAGAAAAAACAGTTTTTTTTCGGAAACGATACAGAATTAAACATAAAGAACTAAATGTGAAAAAATTAAGAAAGATTCTAATAGTTAGCCATTATTACCCACCTCATGTAGGTGGTATTGAAATTGTGGCCTACAACCAAGCAAAAAGGTTGGCTGGGGAAGGACACGATGTGACCGTTGTGACGAGTAGTATAGGCTCAAAAGAAAAAGATACGGTAGTAGAAAATGTACGAGTGGTGCGTGTTGGCGCGTGTAATTATTTTGAAAGATTTGGCATCCCTTTTCCTATTTTGTCACCAAGAATCTGGTTTGTGCTTTGGAAGTTTTCGAAAGAAGCTGATATTGTGCATATTCATGATGTATTTTATATTACTTCCTTTGTTGCGGCAGTTTCAGCACGATTACGAGGAAAAACTATTGTTCTCACACAGCACGTGGCTATGATTGCACACCCGAATCCGCTCGTTGTTGCACTTGAGCGCCTCGTGTACGCGACCACCGGGCGTATTATTTTTTGGTTTTCAAACACAGTTATATATTACAATGAACGGGTCAAAGAATTTATTATCAGTAACGGAGTTTCACCACATAAATTTTTAGTCTTAAAAAACGGAGTAGATAGAAATTTATTTCACCCCGTCTCTCTGGCGGAAAAAAAAGTTTTGCGTGCAAAACATGGATTAAATCAACAAAAAAATGTGTTGTTGTTTGTTGGCAGATTTGTACCTAAAAAGGGTTTTGATAAAATTCTTTCTATTCAGAATCCTGAGTATACAATAGTGTGCGCGGGGGGTAAAAAGCCGGAAGGTGTTTTTCCGCATGCTGTATTTATGGGAGAAACAGACCAGAAAACTTTGGCAGAATTATATCAACTCGCTGATGTTTTTATACTACCTTCAGAGTGCGAGGGTTTCCCACTTGCAATCCAGGAGGCAATGTCTTCGGGCCTACCCATTATTACTACGCGGGATAATGGATACAGAGAGTATTATTTTGATGAAAATAGGATTTGTTTTATCGACGCGAGAGACGAGTACACATTACGCACAGAAGTTGAAAAAATATTCAATAATAGAGATTTACTACGTTCTATGTCGCAATACTCAGAAGAGTACGCAGAAAAATATTTTAGTTGGTCTTTTGCTGTTTCGCAACTTGAAATAATATATGATTCCGCTTTACAAATACGATTGGCCCTAGTAACTGACGCCGCATATCCTTTTAATAAGGGTGGTAAAGAAAAACGCATCTTTGATCTCTCTACCTTGCTCCAAAAGAACGGATTTAAGGTAACAATTTATTGTATGAAGTGGTGGAAAGGAGGTAACACAATAGTGAAAGACAATGTGTTATTTACAGCTATCAGCCCTTATTATCCTCTATATGCAGGAAACAGACGATCACTTTCTGAGGCAATCTTTTTTTCTTTACACTGTCTCAAACTTATTTTTAAAGATTTTGATGTCATAGATGTTGACCATATTCCACATCTTACTATTTTTACTGCGAAGATCGTATGTTTTCTTAAAAGAAAACCAATGGTAGCAACGTGGCACGAAGTGTGGGGAGAAAAATACTGGCGAACGTATCTCGCCCCAGTCACGGGCTTTATTGCCTACACATTGGAAAAAATGAGCATGCGACTTCCTGATGTAATTATTTCTGTATCGCCTCATACCACAGAGAGATTAAAAGCAGTGCTCGAAAAATATAAAAATGAGATTATTACTATCCCAAATGGAATTGATGTGGACTGTATACAGAATAGTCCAAAACTTAATTTCACTTCAGATATTATATTCGCAGGACGTCTATTGTCTCACAAAAATGTGGACGTATTGCTACGAGCCGTTTCTCTTATACAAAAAATAATGCCAGACGTTCGCGCGTGTATTGTCGGGAATGGTCCAGAGAAAGAAAATCTTCAAGCTTTGGTGAAGGAATTGGGTATTGAAAAAAATGTTTCATTTTTAGGATTTTTTGATGATCAGCGAGAATTGTATGGAACAATGAAAGCTTCAAAAGTTTTTGTATTACCTTCTACGCGTGAGGGATTTGGCATTACGGTTATAGAGGCATATGCGTGTGGACTTCCGGTTATCACCATCGATCATCCACATAATGCGGCAAAGGATCTTATTTATGAAAGTTCGGATGGATTGTCTACTGGTATAGTCGTACCACTCCAACCAAGCGCTCTTGCGGATGCCATGATGCGGTGTATAAAAGACTTTGGAGACAGAAAAGACAAAGAAATATATACATCAAAAGCATTGCAATATAATTGGAATAATGTCGTACAAGATGTTATTCACGTATACAAAAAAACATATGAATAAAAAAATACCACATATTATTGTTGTTGCATCGTACTTTTATCCGAAAATCGGAGGTCTTGAAAACTACGCATTTTTTCTGGCGAAAAAGCTTCATGAAAGCGGAAGGTATACAGTCAGCATTGTGACGAGTAACTACGCGGGTACAGGATATCTCAAAGAATATATTGACGGTATGACGATACATCGCTTAGCTATTTCATTTAAGGTTTCCAACACACCCATCAATCTTTCGTGGTATGGGGAAGTGAAAAAGATATTTGCAGATGAAAACCCTGATCTCGTTCACGTGCATTCACCTGTGCCGTATTTACCAGATATTGCAGCTCACGTTGCTAAGAGTGGTAGAAAAAAAATTCCTGTCGTGCTGACGTATCACTCGGGTAGCATGCTCAAAGGATCATTTTTAATAGATATTATTATTGTTGTATACGAAAAGATATTTTTGCGTAAAATATTTTCTAGTTCTGACGCAGTTGTGGCAATTTCTCAAGAATTTGCAAAAAGAACCTTTCCCCAATTTCAGGACAAAACTTGTTTCATCCCCACTGGAGTAGATTTGCAGAGATTTTCTCCAACACCACTACCGAGTCAGGATAGAGTTACGTATGTTGGACGAATAGAGCATAGCTCGAGTTGGAAAGGTGTCGAACAGCTTTTGCAGGCCATGGTTATTGTGGTAAAAAAACGGAGGAAAGCGGTGCTCGAACTTGTGGGTGGGGGGGATGCACTAGATTATTATAAAACCCGAGCTGAAGAATTGGGAATTAAAAATTCTGTTATTTTTTCAGGCCCACAAATGGGACAGAATATAGTAGAAGCGTATCGAAGATCTACGGTCGTCGCACTACCTTCCACTTCAGATTCAGAAGCTTTTAGCATTACTCTTGTGGAAGCTATGGCTTCTGGCAGACCTATTATTGGTACAAATATAGGTGGTACTCCACAAGTTATTGAGCACAGTAAAAATGGTTTTCTGGTTCCGCCAAAAGATCCCGCAGCATTGGCGCAAGCGATACTGATGATTTTGGAAGATAAAAGTCTTGCACAGAAAATAGGGGAGTATGGAAGAGTGAAAGCACAAGGTTTTTCATGGGATCTTCAAGGAAAAAAATATTCAAACCTTTTTGATTTAATTCTAGAAAAAAATACGCATGATGTGTAGAAAATAATTAGTAGGGTTATATGAAAATTACTTTTTTAGTATCAGGGAATGTGCGAAGTAACTTTAGCTTTCGGGCAGTGGCTTTGGCGCGTGCACTTTCTAAGCTTGGACATGATGTTTCTCTCATAGCACCCAAAGCAGACAAGTATAATGATTTTATTCCTGAAAATATAACACACATTGATGAAGTTAGAATTCTCCAACCGTTTCAGTTTCATACACGACGTGTGGAAATAAATTTGTTGCCGTATGTGTTCGGTGTACTTTGGTTACTGGTGTGTGAAAAACCAGATTTGGTCTATGTGTATAAGCCAACCCCCATATCGGTTGTGGGTTTTGTGGCCAAATTGCTCTATAAAACTCCCACACTTGTTGATTTTGATGATCTGGGGAGTGAGGTGATGAAAATAGAAGGTCATCCGTGGCACCAGCATACTCTCGTGGGGTGGTCAGAGTACATGGCAGCCAAATATGCGGATAAGCTCGTGGTGACATCAACATTTCTTCAAAATATGTATCGCGAACAATTTCCACATAAATCAATTTATGTTCTGCCTAATGGAGTTGAGGCAGACTGGTTTGACCAAACTTTGTCGACGGAAAATCCTAAAAGGATTGTTTTTATGGGTTCCGTAAATCGAAAAAATATTTTAGAACCACTTTTTCTTACTCTACCTGACATACTGAAAATTCATTCAGATGTCGAGATTGTTATTGTTGGTGACGGGCAGTATTTACATTATTTCAAAGACCTTGCCGTTCAATTAGGTGTTTCAAAGCAGATTACATTTACTGGGTGGCTTACTTTGGAAAAAGCAAAATCCCATCTACGTTTTGGTGATATTGGATATAATTTTATGCCAGACAGTATTACAAACAAAGCAGCCAGTAATATGAAAGTTCCTCAATATATGGCCAGAGGAGTAGTGCCCTTGGTTACCGATATTGGTGATCTTCCAAAGACAGTTGATTATGGAAATGCAGGATATATTGTCTCTACAACTCTCGAAAATTCACTCTTACAAACTCTTCTCCATGCCCTTGATGACAAAGAGAGAATGAAAAAAGCTGAATACGCTCGAAATTTTTCTCTAAAAAATTTACAGTGGGACGTCTTAGTAAAGAGTTTTAACGGTTGGTTAAATAAAAAAATATTTTAAAAAAATAATGAAAAATAATAGCGTCAAGCGCGAACAAATAATATATGTTATTGCAACAGTTGTTCCTTGTAATTTTGGTGGAGGGGAAATACGTATATTAAATTTAATAAAACAAATAATAAAGCAGACGAAAGCTACTGTCGAGTTGTTTTGTATTGCTACTGGTTACCCAGATGTTTCGAGTATTGATCTAGAATCTACATTAAAAATAAAAACTCATGTTGTGCTAGAATCACCCCGAACAATTATGCGTATAATAAAAGCCATTTTAATAAAAAGGATACCACCGGATATGCTTGATTTTAAATCAGGTGAATTAAGAGTAGTGTTTAGAAAAAAATGTGAAAAAGTGATGCCAGACATAGTGCACATTGAACAACTGCACACGTATTACGCAATTCGTGAGGATATTGACTGGCTGCGAAGTAATGGGGTAAAAATTGTTCTTGATTGTCATAACGTCGAGTATGAATTGTTTAAGGATTTACTCCATACATTTTCAATATCAAAAAAAATAGTCGGTACATTTCTTGTTCCACATCTCAAAAAATTAGAAATAGAAGCGACTAAAAAAGTTGATACTATTCTCGCATGTTCTAAAAAGGATGCACAGTTTTTTTCAAAATATAATCCCAATATTTTTATCGTCCCCAATGGTGTTGATTGTGAGGAATTCAAACCAGTTGCTCGTCAGCCTTCTTCCAATGTACTTTTTATGGGGGGTGTAGGATATCCACCAAATGCTGATGCGGTAGAATTTTATCTGAGAGAGATACATCCCAAAGTAAAAAAGCAAATACCAGATGTTCAATTTTTGGCTATAGGCACAGATACCAAATGGTTGGCAGAGAAAAACATTGATGACATTTCGGTAGATGCACTTGGTTTTATAAAAAACATTCTACCTTATTTGGAAAAATCAGCCATAGGTATTTGTCCTCTCCGATACGGGTCAGGAACTCGTCTCAAAATACTTACGTATATGGCAAGTGGTTTACCTGTTGTATCGACACACAAAGGTGCAGAAGGAGTGGCGTACACACATGGAAAAAATATAATTCTGACCGACAACCCCATTGAATTTGCAAATAGCATCGTTCGACTTTTGAAGGATAAGAAATATACAGAGGAAATGTCTAGACATGCTAGAGATTTTGTGTTAGAGTACTACGATTGCAATGTCATCGGAAAAGATTTCAAAAATATATACCACAATGAAATTTAAATCAGCTTTTTTATATCTTGTAAAACCTTTGCCTACGTATTTCTTACTTGGGCTTATTTTAGTAAATATAGTAGCCCTTTTTCATTTTGACACCCACTACATTGGGGCATTTTTTGCTTTTTTTTATATTATTATTACTCCAGGGTTTTTGTTATTGTCCCTTCTCACTCAAAAGAAGTTTCCATCACCTTTGGGGCTGACATTGAGCGTAGCTTTAAGTGTCTTGCTCCTCATGCTCGTTGGTCTTGTGCTTAATACTATTTTACCTCTTTTGGGTATGCACGAGCCACTTTCCACGGTTCCACTCATTGTTGCGTTTGATTGTGTCGTCTATGCATTACTTGTTTTAAATTATGAAACAAAAAAAGATTCTGCATTTGAATTACATGATTTTACTTCTTTTAATTGGTTTGTCGTAGGGTGTGCCGTAGCAATGCCTATTTTGGCAACACTTGGCAGTGTAATATTAAATAATGGGGGAGGTAGCTTGCTTACAATGCTTGCACTGAGCATCGCCTTTATACTCGTGCCCCTACTTGTTTTTACTACTCACAATACAGATTCATCTGTTCCGCCTATTACTTTGTATTTTATAGCACTTTCTTTTTTGCTCATGAATTCAATGCGTGGTTGGTTTATCACAGGGCACGATATTTTACTTGAGTTTCATGTTTTTACTTTGACCAATACGGCGCATCTTTGGAGTATGGCATTTTATCGTGATCCATATAATGCATGTTTAAGTTTGACTATTTTACCCACTTATCTTCAAAGTCTCATGCATGTGGGAGATGCATATATATTTAAATTCTTCGCACAGTTTATAGGCGCTCTGTCTGTCATAATGGTGTATTACATTACTAAAATGTATTCGTCAGATAAAATTGCTTTTTTGGCAAGTTTTTTGTATATATCATTCCCGACTTTTATGGTTGACATGGCTTTTTTAAACAGACAGGGAATTGCTTTTGTATTTTTTGGAGCTCTTTTGTACGTGCTTTTTAGTACCAGATATTTTCAAGGACGTACTCGTACCGCACTCCTTTTTACATTTGGGATAGGTATGATTTTGTCTCATTATTCCACCTCGTACATAGCGATACCATTACTTATTATTGCCTACATATTAAATAGAATTGTTCGATTTGTAGTGAATGCATCTTATCCACAATGGCTTTTCCGAATGACTAATAAACTCGGTAATAAAGAAATCTACCAGCGTCCTATTCTTATTTCTCTGCCTTTTGTTGTCGGGCTACTTCTTATCATGATGTTCTGGTCTTCGGTTGTTACTAAAACTTCAACAGGACTTTTTAATACTATACAGCAAATAATAACTACTCTTGAGCATCCGTTTAGTCTGGATGGATACTCTGGTCCTGCAAAATATAATTTATTTCAATCTAAAAAGGCAACACCGGAAGAATTATTCAGTCAATTTTTGAAAGAGGGAATTGAGAAAAATAGAATTTCAAAGAGTCAGTCAGATTTTTATCCTTTGGCACTTACTTTGAGTTATCCCGCGACACCTATAGCCGAGCAACCAGCACCAATAACTTTATTTGGTGAAAAAATTATATCGATGCTTCATATTGACCTCGTAAGTTTTTTCAGTATTATAAAACAACTTTATGCAAAAATAATTCAACTTTTTCTTCTTATCGGGTTGGGCGGACTCATTCTTGGGTATAGTTTCAAAAAGAATCTTTCCAAAGACATACCTGTCGAATATCTTGCAATCTCTGTGTCTGGAATCATTGTCATGGTTGGACAAACACTTCTGCCAGCAGGGGCGATTGATTACGGACTTTTAAGATTATTTCAACAAAATCTAATATTTTTATCACTACCGATAGTGCTTGCCCTTATGGGTTTGGGGGGGCTTTTTACCCGCAAATATGTAGGGCAATTGTTTGTATGTACGGCAATACTCTTGTTTTTCTTTATAAACTTATCTGGACTTTTTCCACAACTTACCGGCGGTAGTCGAGCTCTTCTGGCTCTTAATAATAGTGGATTATATTATGATTCTTATTACACACATGCAGAAGAGGTTGCTGCTACAAAATGGACCGCACGATATGCATACAAAAATCTGCCGGTCCAAGCAGCTCATTTTTCTGATATTAAAATGATTGCATATGGCTATGTTGCACCGTACATTGAACTTCTTCCTGAAACTATAAAACGCAGATCGTATGAGTATTTGAATTATAATAATGTAGAGAGTGGAAATATTCTTGAGATTATCAACGGAGATGTCGTGTATTATCATTTTCCAATAGAATTTCTCGATTCTCATAAGAACCTTATTTATAACAATGGAGGATCAGAAATTTATCGATAAAATATAATGTATGAATATTTTAAAAAAATACTGGGAAATAAACTCGTTCGTCCTGAAAGAGTCGGATTGCTTTTTGAGGAAATACATTTAAAAAAGTTTTTTGCCTACTATAAAGTTGATTGTGTGTTTGATGTGGGTGCCAATACTGGACAGTATGCAACAATGTTGCGGAAACAAGTGGGTTATACTGGCAATATTATTTCTTTTGAACCAATGCCAAGGGCAGCAGAAGTTTTGCGAAAGAAAGCGGAGGGTGACCCTCAGTGGTACGTTGAAGAAATGGCCTTGGATGAGGTTTCGGGCACAGCTGTATTCAATGTAATGAAAAGTGATCAATTTAGTTCACTTCATTTGCCGTCCGAAAAGGAAGTTGCCATTTTTAAAAATAACAACGTGGTTGTCAATCAGATTTCTGTACAAACGAGGACTCTCGGAGAAATGTTTGAAAAATACAAAAAAATTTTTTCTTTTACACATTCGTTTCTAAAGATGGATACACAGGGTAACGATATTATGATTGCAAAAGGATCAGAAGACTATTTGAAGAATTTTGTAGGCTTACAGAGTGAGCTTTCTATCAAAAAAATTTATAAGAATACTTCTAACTATTCTGAAACTATCGAGTATTATATTTCTCAAAACTTTGAATTAAGTGCCTTGGTGCCAAATAATGAAGGTCATTTTCCTCATCTTGTAGAGATCGATTGTATTATGCATAATACCCTTTTTAGGGTATAGTGGTACATTACTCAATTAGTACTCATTACAATACTCTCAGGTGAATACATTTATAATGAAATTTGAAAAAAGATTTGTACCTCATAGTGGAATCATTAAAATTCCCATTCTTATTGCGGGTATTTTTGTTGTGGGATTTTTTGGCTTGATTGCATATAAACAACTGTCACATTCAGTTTATGATGCAAACAATTTAAATGGTGTAACTCCGCTTTGGGCAGACGGCACGACAGATGATTCGTACAATGCTCGTTTTGCTTCTACCTCTTCGACTGTGTACCCTCCAAGTAAAATAGGACATGCTATCGGTATTGCTGCAGGAGGGGGGCTGTCAAAAATTCCTCTTCTTGAGCTCAATAAACAACTTGATGAAATGGTTCGACTTGGTGTCACATGGGTTAGGTTTGACATAGAGTGGGGAGATGTACAGTACAGTTCACCAAAAAATTTTAATTGGACAAATTATGATAATTTTGCAAAAGCAGTTCAAGCTCACCATCTCAAAGCACTCGGTATTATTTTGTTTACTCCAGAATGGGCAAGGGATCCTGCTTGCACCGGAGGAGCAAAGTGCCCACCGCGCGATCCTGCACAGTTTGCCACTTTTGCTGCACAAGTAGCCTTTCGATATAAAAAGTACGGCTTTAACTACTGGGAAATATGGAATGAACCGAATAACTATGACTTTTGGGCCACAAAAACTAATTGTATAGCGTACACAAATTTGCTCAAAGCAACATATCCTGCTATCAAAAAAGTTTCACCACACGCAGAGATTATTTCAGGTGGTCTTGCACCAGAGACAACAGATAACAACAACATCTCTCAGAGAGATTTTTTAACCTGTATGTATAAAAATGGGGGTAAAAACTATTTCGATGCAATGGGTGATCATTCGTATACTTTTCCTGCACTACCAAGTGACAGCTCTGTAAATGTCTGGGGTCAAATGTCTCTTACCGACCCAAGTCTCCGAAGTATTATGGTTTCCAATGGTGATGCAAATAAAAAGATTTGGATAACAGAATTTGGGGCTCCTACAAATGGTCCGGACTCCTACTGGTTTGTAAGTGAGGAGAAACAAGCTCGTATGGTCACGGATTCCATGCAACTGTATAAAACATACAAATGGGCGGGACCAATATTTTGGTACACGTTGAAAGATGGGGGCACATCCACAGATACTATCGAAAACTTTTTCGGTCTTACCCGAGCCGATGGTACAAGAAAACCAGCATTTACCGCATTACAAAATCAGAAACTGTAGGACTTTTACAGGGATTCACCTGTATTAAAAGTCTCCCGCACTCCTTCGATAAATGTTTTTCTGTGTTTCCAACCTAACACTTTTTGTGCCAGACCAGTATCAAGTGATATTTTTCGTGTTTCGCCCCTCCTGTGGGGTGCGTATACTGGATTATGGAGAGAATCGAAAGTTCTAACAACCGTCGTAAACACTTCTAGATCAGTTGTTAGTTTTCCCGTACCTATATTCATTATTCTATTTTTACCCTTTTTCAAGGCAAGAATACTAGCAAGGACTACGTCATTTATATAGACATAATCGCGACTTTTTTTACCATCACCATATATTGTTGGACAAGTTCCTTCTTTGAGTAATCCGCCAAAAATAGCTACAACACCTGCTTCAGCTTTTGGATTTTGACGAGGGCCATAGACGTTAGCATATCGAAATATGGTATATTCAAATCCAAAATGGCGGGCGTAAAATTTAATTGTTTCTTCGTCAAGAAGTTTCGAGAGGCCATACGGAGAGAGTGGATTGCATGGTGATGTTTCAGATGCTGGAATAGTTTTCGGATTGCCATATATGGCTCCGCCAGTAGATGCAAAAATAAATTTTTTATTTTTACCCGAACCATGTTCTCCAAAGGACGAAAGGACGTTGGCGGTACCGATGACATTTACTTCCAGTGTAGGAATGGGGTCGCGAAGAGATTTTATGACTTCAGCTATTGCGGCATGGTGGTTCACTACTTCTGGTTTTTCTTTTTTAAATATTTTTTTAATCTCTTTTCCGTTTCGTATATCTACGTTATAGAAAATGGCTTTTGGATTAATATTTTTTTTAAAGCCTGTACTGAGGTTGTCAATAACTAGCACAGTATGCCCAGCCGAAATATACGCATCTACAATATGTGATCCTATGAATCCGGCACCTCCTGTGACTATGATTTTCATGTAATTAATTATTGGTCATGTTACTGGTGAATGTCGGCCGTATATACATATAGAGAAAGGAAAGGCATGCCGCCATAATATTTCCGACTGTCCACGCTACGGCAACCCATACGAGGCCGCGGTCTATCCAAAGGAGCGACAAGCCACTAATAATGGAGGCATATACTATATTTACAAAAACCAATGTATACATATGGTGTCGGATGCGTAAGAGAACTCCTCCGAGGTTATATGCGGCCACTGCAGGGGCTGCGATGGCGAGAATAACGATGACATTTCCGCCCCCAGCACTATACGATTTTCCAAAAAAATGTAAGACTGCGGGACCAAAAAGCGCTAGAATGATTCCCATTGGAATCATGAGAACAGAAAGAATCTTAAGAGAGTGGGAGATCAGTCTTTCGAGTGAATTCTCACTGTATGAGCCTTCGGCAAATAGTGATTGTGAAACTGAAGCCGCTACTGTATACAGTAAATTGATAATCATAAATGCTAAATAATAATATCCAGCAGCAGCCGACCCAAGATGATTTATTATAATAATAGGTAGCACAAGTGTTGGTACGATACTAAAAAGATTTGCAAGATAGTTGGTAAAAGAATAGTGAAAAACTTTTTTCAAAGATTCTGCATCTATTTTGAATCGCGGACGATATTTAAACGTAACAACTAAAAATAAGACACTCGCTATCATCCCTATAGATGCAGCAAGGCCTGATGCAGCAAATATTCCATATGAACCAAATCCTATAAAAATAACTGGTAATATTAATTTTGTCCCGCTGGTAATTAGTCCGTCGGTAATGAGGTTGTATTGGGCACTTCGGTATGCAACAAAAATACTGTCAGTTAGGGAATTCATCGAAGCAAGGGAGACCATAACAATAAACCCAATTGAGTACCATATATTTTCCCGAATAATATTGAGAGAAGGTGATATTCGGGGAATGAGCAAAATATACACAATGGCAATAAGTGCAGCTGCACCCATAACAAGAATCGAGCCAGTGTTTATTTCTTCATTTCTTTTTTCTGAAGTGGGTAGAAAACGTACAAACGTGCTGTTGAAGCCGAGTAGACTGACAAAAGAGATAAGCGTCATGGCAGATATGAGAGTAGTGCCGATGCCGATTTGCTCGGGGGTATATATGTGGGTACAGATGACCCAAAAGAAAAAACCGAATACCCCCATGGTACCAGTGGTCAACATGAGATATATTGAGTTGCGAAAAAGGTTGTCTTCTTTAAAATGTTGCCACAGGTTTCGTGCGTAGGCGGTCATATAAGTAAATAGGCACAATACGCTTTTATGTGGCTTGTGTCAATGCTTTTTCGGTGATTCCTAGTATATACTGGCGGGATGAAAATAGCTCGATCTTTTTTTCTCACTCTCTTTCTCTTTGGTCTGTTAGGATGGATATATATAGCTTTCAATGCAGTTTTTCATCAGGAGACATTGTCGCTACCATTAACGCACCTGCTTCCATATCCACGAGAGGATACTTTTGGTGCAGTGTGTTTTGGAGTCTCCTCGGTATCTTTTTTTATCTGGAATATAATAAAAAAAGATAAAATTCCCGCACCATTTTTGTAGGTGACTGTTTTATAATTCAAAATCTGATTTTGTTGTTGAAAATTTTGGAGAATTTTTGATTATGGATGTGAAAGAACTTGTTTGAGATTGATTGCGTGGAAGAGATGATGCAATGGTCACTGCGCACGCGATTAGTGCGAGGTTTTTTATTATATACTGTCCTTCAAGTGTCGGAATAAATGTGTGTGTCCAGATAAGCGATGGTAACAAAAAGAGAGGAAGTGCTGTTGTAAATATATGTATAGCAAATGTAGTTAGTGCGTAACGCTCAAGCCCGGGGATAATAAAAAGAATTCCGATCGTCATTTCTAGTAATCCAAATAGAACGATAAAAGAAGTGATGGGGAGGATGCTACTCATATGTAGATGTAAAAAAAGTTTCGAAACCAAAGGGCTTGCTGGAGATTGCCCCACCACCTTCAAAAAACCAAACCACACATAGATAACGAAAAGTGCAATCCGAGCCATGAGCACTGATAATCTACTGAGAGTAAAATCTGCGTTAATTCCATTCATATTATATAGTATATTACGACAGAATTTATTTTTTTCATAGTGAAAAAAAATATAATGATGTCTTGTGCACATGTGTTATTGTTGTGGTATATATTTAGTATCATTTGCGCGAAAAATTTGCATAAAAAAATTAATTGCCGACAGTGAGAAGTTGGTAAATTGAATAATTAAGATTGACATTAAACAGATGAAAAAAACTAAGATACTGGCTGACCTTACCACATGAGTCGTTCTAGTTAACCAGGTTTCCTACTGTGTTTAATATATCTTCTATTGTATATGGCTTTTCCATAAAACCGTTTGCTCCCGCTTCAAGTGCTGAGGCAGATGCGTCAGGATATGCAGAGATCATGATGATGGGAATATGTTTTGTATCAGGCTTTGTCTTTAAATACTTACAAATCTCAAGCCCACTTACTCCTGGCATCCAAATGTCGAGAAGAATAAGATCCGGAAAAGGTGCCTTTATTTTTTTTACTTCTTCTCCTTCCATAATTGAAACTACCCCATATCCGCCATATTCGAGAGCCATCGTAAGAGAAGCGACGATGCCGACATTGTCGTCTGCCACTAAAATTGTTTTCTTTTTTTTAGACATAGTCATTATTTTATCCTTTTATAAAGACGTTTGTGTGTTTATTATAAATTAGATCGAGTTCGATTTTTTAGTTGTCGAAGGGGGAGTGTAAAAGTAAACGTAGATCCTTGACCCAAGACACTCTCGACCAATATCTCACCTTCGTGTTTTTCAATTATTTGTGCAGCTATAAACAATCCCAGCCCAAATCCTTCGGCTTTCTCACTTTTTGCAAGATTACTCCTTTCCTTTCCTCGATAGAAACGTTCGAAAATAGTTTTGTGATCTTCTTTTTTAATACCCACACCAAAGTCTTGAATACTTACCACTGCCTTCCCCCCACTCTCTCCCACGCGCACGATTATTTTTTTCTTTACAGGTGAATACTTAATGGCGTTCGTGAGTAAGTTTATCACCACCTGCTCAATACGACTTTCATCACCCACAATATGGTGTTTTATTACGCCTTCCTTCCCAATCGTCCTCTGTGGAGTGATTTCCTGCATTGCGTGTGCCGTGCGCTCTACGAGCCGGTTAAGATCAAATTCTTTCTTATTAATTAAGAATTTTCCCGCTTGCATTTGGCTGAAACTCAGTAAATCACCCACCAGAGTCGTAAGCCTATCACTCTGTGTGACGATATGCTTAAGAATGACAGCATTCTCTTTTTTTTCGCTACCTGATAGCTTTTTTTGCAAAAGTTCGGCAAACATTTTGATAGTTGTGATAGGTGTTTTTATTTCGTGCGATGCAATACCGATGAACTCCTCTTTTTTTTGTTCAAGTTCCTTGCGGTCGGTAATATCGCTCGCAGCTCCGAACCATTCCATGATTTCACCCTGTGTAGTAAAAACAGGAACGGCACGCGAGAACGTCCAACCAAAGCTACCGTCAGGGCGCCGGACTCTGTGCTCTAGCTCAAAATTACTTTTGGTGCGAATGGCTTCATTAATCACTACCTTAACACTCCGTTGGTCATCTGGGTGAATGTATTCTTCAAGCCAAGTGCGGTTTGTGTTTTCCGTGTCGACAATGAAGTCTCAGCCATGAAGCTGATGAAGCTCGCTCCAATCAGGGTTCATGCGGTATACCGCGTCGGAACTAGCAGTGACGAGTACACGGAAACGCTCCTCACTTTCAAGTAAAGATTGTTCGTCCCGCGCATGCTCCACGAGTGGCCAAATACGAGTCATGACGTCGTCTAATATACGCATTTCATAAGTGGTCCATTTTCTCGGAAATGCTTCGGTGACAGCTAGGCACACCGCAAGTTCTCCATCACGACGTAATGGCTGAAATGCAAATGAACCGATACCCACCGCACCATAACTGGCAATTTGGTTTTGTGTGAAAAAATTAGTTTTCACATTTTCGACACTGAAGTTTTTTTCGGAGACATCATCGACAGAAGAAGCTTCGACGGAATATTGACGCCACCACTCCAGGCCTCTAAAATCACGCAGATCGTATTCTCCTTCTAAGCTCGGTGACTGCCCACGTAGCCAGTTGTAACTCAATGTCAGCCGATTCTCGTGTTCGTGGCGTTCGACAAAATAACAGCGATCGACATTGAGATGTCTCCCCACAGCCTCCACAGCGATTTTGATGATGTCTTTCTCCGCGGTTGCAGTGGCCAATTTTGCCGGAAGTGCGGCCAGAAATTCGTTGCGTTGTTGAGTTTCTTTACGCTCCGAAACGTCGCTGAACAAACAAACTATTTTTCTACTCCCCGGCTTGCCCTCGTGAAATGCGTTTATGTCAAACCAACGATTCAATTCTTTCACATAATTTTCAAACTGTACTGGTTTACCAGTCAAGGCTACTTGACCAAAAGTTTCAATCCAGTATTGTTCTATTCCCGGCACCAGTTCTCTCATAGTTTTTCCTAGTACGCCGGTCATTCCTGATTGTCTTTCAAATGTAGGATTAATTTCCAAAAAAAGAAAATCTTGCGGTGTATCGTTTACATCGAACAATACTTCGATGAGACAAAAACCTCGTACCATCGAGTTAGTCAAAAGTTGATAACGTGATTCGGATTCTCGCAATGATTTTTCCGCTTCCTTGCTCTTGGTAATATCTCGCGAGACTACTAAGAGCCTTACTGGTTTATCGGAAACATCGAGGATAGGTGTCACGAGAACACTCCACCATTTGCTCGTTCCTTTGAAAGTTGAACTGATGCCTTCAAACGTACCGACACCTCCTGACAAAGCCACTTCGACTGCTTGTTGTGCCAATAATGTACTGGATTTCTCCCAAAATTCCACCCAGCGTCGGTTCAAAAGTGGTATTAGGTTGTCTATTTCCAAAAGACCCAAGCCAGCGCTATTCATGGAGAGCAATCGTCCTTCCAAATCCAATTCCTTGATGCAATCGTGACTACTTTCAATTATGCTACGGAATTTTTCTTCGCTTGCACGCAAGGCTTCTTCCGCCTGTTTTCGTTTGGTGATATCCACAAAGCAATTAATCGCTCCGATAATTTTTCCGTTTTGATTTTTGAGTGATCTGATATTGACGATAGCGATGACTCGCGAGCCGTCGGGCCGTTCAATCACGACCTCCGTGTCCCGTGCCTCAAGAATATTACCGGATAGTACCTGAGCCATTGGGGTTAATTCATGGGGTACGAAAGTACCGTCAGCACGATATAATTTGAACGCACTACAAAAGTGTAGGTCGGTATCTCCCGGTTTTGGGCTACGTCCCCACAATTTCACAGCGATAGTGTTGAAATCTACAATTACACCAGAGACATCGCAAGAATATATAGCTATTGGGCCGAGGTCAAACAGAACGCGGTAGCGCTTTTCACTTTCTTCAATTTGTTCGTCAATAAAAATTGACCTTGCCGTAACCTTTTTTAGGTTTCGTTCTCCACCTTTCAAGTCTTTGTCATTTTTTTTCGCCATCTTGATAAAATCCTTATTTAAAACTAACAGCCACTGCGAGTGCTGATTTTTATAATTAGAACCAACTGTTTTTACCCGAATGCTTTAAAAGCAGAGGCTTTCGAACAGTATACACGTTTTTCATGGTGTTTTAATGAAGATTAGTACTTGGGTCATCCAGTATTCGAGTTTTTGGCAAAGGAGTCTGTTTCGGAGTGAGAACGGTATTGGTGAACTTTAAGAACATCGCCATACTATAAAAGTAAATATAACCACAAACAGCATTGTTTTCTGAGATGGACAGGGTTTCCAACTCGGAACAATTCAGAGTGTTCGGAAAGTTAATTATAGCAAGTTTAGTATCTATCTGAAACATAGCAGGGTCTATACTATAATCTACAAAAAGCATGATTTTTTTCTGCAACAAACATAATCTAGAAGTGCTTGATAAAAGAAGCACTATTTTAAATTTTTTAATCAATTGTAAAATTTTTTAATTCTTCTAAGTGTTTAAATAAGTATTTTATTGAATTAAATTGGGCCAATAAGAATTGGTCTACTCTAAAATTATTATGTATATAGTGCTCATTTTGTGCCCAAAAACCATGGAGCATTCTGAGGTAGTAAAGGGTAAAGCCAGTACGGATTTCTTCTTTAGAAATGGGATATATTTTTATATATGATTCTAAGTATAATTTAGCTTGAGCAGTAGGGGTGTTACCAGAATCTTTCTGGAGAAACATAAACATTAGAAATCTTACAAGTTCGAATACTTTCGGAGCATATGCCACCATTTCAAAATCAAAGACACGGGAGACAGCGTCGAGATCGTCAAAAAATGTTTTTGTCATTATAATCGCCGTGAATTAAGTGGTCGCTCGAAAGGTTCATGCTTTCGAAAGTGATTAAATTTGATGCAATTTAAGGTCGTCTGAAGTGAATTTCCTCAAGTGCCAGCTTGTCAAAATCATCCAATTTTCTCTTCGCTTGTAAGGTGGCAACAAGATCATCACTTTTTTAAGTAACTTTTCTCTATTCCATGGAAGGAAACGCCCTCTTACTAAGATGTTGGCATTTTTACCGGACAGATGTATCCGTGCAAGCATTTACCCAATAGATATTATGGATACGTTAGGTAAGTTTGTTTTTTTAATTTGTTTTTCTGATATAAATGGGAAAAGAGCGTAGCAGTTTTTTTCAAAAAAGAAAAAGGTGTCGCTGTTTTTATTTATAATCGGCAGGATGACAGGAATACCATGTTTAGCAAAGTAGTTTTTTGCAGTGTGTATTTCTTGTATTTTATCTACATTATCAAAACGATATTTTTTAATAAAATATTTTGTCTGACCATCAGAAAAAACATGATTTTGTGATAGAAAGCCTTATGTAACATGGTTAGCTATTTTTACATGTATCCCATATAACATATTAATGTGTAAAAGTAATTTTTGCATTTTTTGCGTATATAAAAAACCATTTATATGGTAATAATCTCAAGATTTTTTGTATCAATACTTCCTGTATATAAAATATGGGGTATCAAATGAAAAAGTAATGGTTTTGTATCTTCAGCTTTTTTTTGTTTGTAATATTCGATTGTTTCCGCGGGAACTGCCCTGTAGACTTCCATTCTATTTGGATCAAATACCTCGTACTTTTTAAAAGTAGGAATAAGATTTTGATTTCTATGATAGGTGAATGCGGTACTTTTTTTCCCTTTTATAAGAGAAATTGGAATCTTGAACCAAGACATTGGATCGTACGCAATGTTTGCTTGTGCCAAGTTGTCTTTCAATACTTGAGGGTGAATTGCGGTAAAATGAATTACATCGTTCCATAAACATTTTAGTGTGGGAATTTCAGTTGAAAGTAATTTTTCTCTACCCTCATATTTCTTTACATGCTCATTGTAAATTTCTGGATGAGTTTTTTTTAAAACATTCAGTGGATACAGGATTGTTCCATACATATTTTTGGGTACGTGGTGGTAAAGATATTCCATGAAATATAAGTTACTTACGAAAATGAAAAGTTTGTTTCGAAGTGAAAACAGTTTCGATAAATAATACAAATTATAGTATTTAAAATTTGTTTTTGCAAGGATTACATCCATGAGTAAAATAAATAGCTCTATTCTATTAAAACTTTCTTTTGTCACTGGTTTGAAAGACGTAGTAATGAATGAAATAAGTAACCACCCAGAGCTTCGTCTGATTAAGGTTGGGCAAGACGAGCTCTATCTCGACTTAGTTTCTAATCTTGAAGGTATAAGCAAACTAAGAAGTATTTTAAATGTATACGCTGTAAAGCAGAATGCTAAACTTAATCCTTATTATATTTTTAAACACAAAACAATATTAGGTGAGTTAATCGATGTTGTTCTTGCTGAAAGTGAGGATGTTTTTCGTACTTTTAAAATTAGCTGTGCGGGGAAAGATTCTAAAGAAGTTCTCAAAATTCAAGAATTTATAGTAAACACATATAAACTAGTTTACGTTGAAGATGCCGATATGGAAATATTTATTGCCAAGTCAGGTGACCTTTGGGAAGTGGGGGTGAGGCTAACTGCTCGTCCACTGTCTTTACGAAATTACAAAATAACGCATATTAAAGGTGGTCTTAATTCTACGATTGCATTCGCAATGAACACATTTTGCAACCTAGCTTCTATGCAATCTTATGTAAATATTTTTTCTGGTAGTGCAACATTACTCATTGAAGCTGGACGTTCTAACTCAAAACTAAAGTTTTTGGGTTTTGACATAAACAAAAAAAGTAATTCCTTGGCAATGCAAAATATAAAAAAGGCTGGACTTGTAAAAATAATACACATTAAAACAGCAGATATTTTTGATACGCCAGATTTTGGAAAATTTGATGTTGCTACGGCGGATTTACCATTTGGTATGCAAGTTTCTAAAGGTGAGGATCTTTTCAAGTTGTACAAATGCTTTGTGGATTACTGCGAAAACGTTTTAAACACGAATGGTGTATTGGTTGCGTATACAAGTGAGCACGAAATTTTAAATAAGATACTTAAACAATCGAAATTTAGTGTTGTAAAAACACTCACTCTGAAAATACCAACTTCTGTGAACGCACGTCTTTTCACAAAAATTTTTGTATGTAAACTTAGTAAATAAGGTAGCGCTTCGAGTGCGTGACATTGCAGGTAATTATTCTGTTCAGTCCTCGAAGATTACTGTAGTATCTCGTTTTGTAAGTAAATATTTAATAAAACTATTTAGGGGAAAGAGTGCCACGTATTTTTTTACGACAAATGTTTAGGTATCGTACTAATTGTTTAAAAACGATATACTTATACCATGAAAACTATTGATCCAGGACATATCTACGAATTGCAACAATTGGGTGATGAAAATAAAAAAATTCTTACTTTTATAAAACGCTCAGGAGGAGCCGTAGTCTACGAGAAAGAATGGGCAGGGTTACAGACGCAAGAAGTACTCAGGGCTCTTATCGATCGTACTAAATATTTGTATAGTGTATTGCCTTGTAAGGAAACGGCGGAAGCACTGAGGCATTTACGGATGACGATGTATTGGTACGAGACGAGAGCATTTCGTAGAAAACAATCTATGACCAATCGAACAACTTCTGCTCATGACGACACCCTGACCACTCCAATGACTATAGAATACCCGCCTGATGTGGCATTTACTGAAATTGATATTGAGCTACGGTCAACAGGTGAAGATGGTCATATATTACTGTAATCGTGTATGAAAAATAGTACCTTCTGATTTTTTTTGAAAGATTTTTATTTACCTACAGCCCGAGTGAAGTTAAAAATTTTTCTTTCTCATTGCCAGTAATTTCACGAGCTGTATTTGTTGAAAGTTTGTTGAGGGTAATGTTCTGGATACGAATTCTTTTGAGGTCTACGACAGTATAACCAAGGCGGTCAGTCATTTTTTTTATCTGTCTATTTTTACCTTCAGTGAGGATGATGCTAAATGTTTTACTGCTAATTTTTTTAGCGGTTGTTCTTTCTGTTATGTGGTCACCAATAGCGACACCATTTTGCATGTGATTGATAAATACAGGTGTGATGGTCTGATCTACTTCAACCACGTATTCTTTTTCATGTTTGTTTATTGGATTGAGAAGTCTGTCGGTAATTCTACCATCATTGGTCAATATGATAAGTCCATGGGAATCTTTGTCTAACCTTCCAACAGGAAAAATTTTTGTTGAGATGTATTGTGGGGGAAGAGAAATGCTATTCAAAATATCTTTTTCATCTTTTTGAGGATTGGCGGTAACTATTCCTTTTGCTTTGTTATATGCTAAATAAACATATTCTTTTTTTGCTGGTGCTCCACGTACTTCCACAATATCACTTTCGAGCACTTTGTCTCCAAGCTGGGCGATTTTTAGATTTATAAATACTATTTTTGCTCGGATCAATTCGTCAGCATTAAGCCGGGTAGCAATACCTTTGTGTGCCAAATATTTATTTATTCGCATGGGGAATTGATCCATGTGGGTAGTCTAGCATAAAGTACCGCGAGGATGCCTGTTTTGATGACGGGTGTGGACAAATCGAAGTGCGGAGAGTGTTCCTCCTTTGTATAGCAGACAGACAGAGTATTCTACTTTTAGAAAAAAAGCGTGTAGAAAATTTCAGATAGACTTTTTTTAAAGTAGGTAGAATGCTGGGTTGAGGGGCGCGTGAAAGATTTCTTAATAAGTGTTCCGAGCAACCCAATAAAGTGGGTAATCTTGGAAGTAATGTCTTTTTTCCTTTACCAAGCGGTATACTTTGAAATGAGGAACACAGTGCCCTGGTATTACATTGTCCTGTCTTGTATCATTGGATTAACTCTGGGCATTATCATAGTTGTAAAAATACTTGAGCCATTTTCGGAATGGCATTATACCAAAACGAGGTTTTAGTTTGCCACCAGAAAATTAATATTCACTTGCAAAAGATAGTCAGTCTCGCTTCCGCGGGACTTTCTTTTTATATAAATTTTTTCAGCAGTAACTCAACTAAAAAATACACCCCTTCCTGTCAGCTGGAAGGGGTGAGGGCTATGACATCATCAACCATTTCTTGAATGGTACGAAAAACTTTTCATTCGGGTCCATCATCCTGAGTAGATGAAGTATCGAATACTCAAAAATTTGAGCGAGGGTGTCCCGACCCACTCCCTCAAATAAAAATACAGGCATTACTTCCGGCCACTCTCTTTTGAAGAGCCGGCGTACCGCCCGTTCATGTGCGGGAATGCTGAGGACAAGGATACTGGTAATGGTGAGGTCGCAGAGCAACTCCATCGTGAAAAGAATGTTTTGTTTTGTTGAGAGCGATTGAGTTTCGAGGCGCACTCGGGTTTTCAGATAATTGGGAACCAAAGTCATGGCCCCTTCGGCTTCAGTCAGCTGGTCACGTCGTGTCGGACCGCCTGCAATAACTAGCAATGCAGATGGGTCACGTTCCATGAGCTGTATGGCCCGTGTCATTTTTTCTCTCAAACGTGAATCAATATCTCCCGCAGGAGATGGGGTCTGCCCCAAAACTAATATAATATTCAATTAAAACACCTCAATATATATTCTGCATATACTTTATAAATTGTCAATGAGTTGGGTAATCCTTTGTGGGTTCTATAATATTACATATGTTCTAATCTCATCAAAAACCCTTTTTTTTTGGGGCTTGCTTAAGAGGGAATGTGGTTTGAAATTAAAAAAAGTATGATAACCCCTCTCCCTACCCCTCAAGTAGGACAGTTGATTCTACATAATACTGGTTCGCAGTCCTCCACGCAATACACTCTCTCGGTCGGTCATTGAGAAAGGAATGGATCTCATCCATCTCTTCCTCACTGACGGTACTAATATCTCTCCGCTTCGGTACGAAGCATCTAATCCATCTGTTGGTGTTCTCCACTAATCCCTTTTCCCAAGAGTGGTACGGATGTGTAAAATAGATATGCGTGTTGAGGAGAGCCTCAAGTTCCTTCCAACATGTAAAAGCAATATCGTTGTCTGTGGTGATACTTCTCAGGGTGACACCATGGAACATACAAGAAAGCGCACTACGTACAGTGGTGCGCTTTCTGTTTGGTAGTTTGCGTACCCACGTTTTCTTTGCACACCGATCGACTACAACTAACAGTACCCATGTACTGTGTCTCGACACAATGAAATCCATCTCAAGGTGTCCTAATTCATTCGGGAATGCAGGTCTCTCTTCGATGTACTTCCTGCCATCCTTCGGTGTCTTCCAATGTCCTCGTTTTCTTCCTCCTTTGTGGTTGTTCCAACCCCAGAACAACAAGTGTTCGAGTCCTCTGGACTCTGCAA